>JALZBL010000007.1 GCA_030947395.1 Actinomycetota bacterium
TCACCGCCGCGTTCGATCGCAACCTGATTGAGGTGCTGCGGCGAGAGCTGGATGCCGAGGGCCTGTACGTCGACGACTTCGCCCACGTGGCGCGATGGAATCCAGTGCGCAGCCGGATCGAGATGTGGCTACGCGCGCGGCGTCAGGTCAACGTGCATTTCCGCGCGCTCGACCGCGACTGGAAACTGCCCGCCGGCGCCGAGATGCTCACGGAGATCAGCGTGAAGTTCCACCTGCCCGACCTGCGGGCGGAGCTTGCGGGCCACGGCCTCGAGCCGGCCCACTCGTGGACCGACGGCCACGGCGACTTCTCCCTCACCCTGGCTCGCGCGGTCTGAACGATGACCGGAGACCCCTTCAGCCCGCGCAGACCGGGATGGCCCGCAACACCCAACGCCGGGGCTTGTGGTCCGGTGGGCTGGCGCGGCGAGGAGCTTGCTCGAGCATGACCGGGAGGAATCAGGGTCCACCGGACAGTCGCTGACCTGCGAGGTCTCGCGGTCGTTGGTGTCTAATCGGGTGAGGCCAGCTGCTGCGGCGGGATCTGCGGTCGCAGAGCCGCCGCATTCGTCCGGGCTCGGTTTGCGCGAACCCGGCGATGATCAAGGCCTGGCGTAGGCACCGACAGCGGCGGCTCGCACCGAGCCGCCGCCCACCTCGCGGAGACAACTACGAAGGAGACCAGCATGAACATCGACAAGGAACAAATTCTGCAGCTGCTGCGCAGTCAAGGCCAACACGATCAAGCCGATCAGGCCAGCACCGAACTGCCCGACCAGGTCGACACCGACAACAACGACCATGCCGGCCTGCTGTCCAAGTTCGGGCTAGACCCCAGCGCGCTGACCAGCAAGCTGGGCGGGCTCGGCGGCCTCGGCGGCCTCGGCAAACTTATCTAGCCTGAGCGCGCCACGACGAGGTGGAGTAGCCCACGGCGGTGAACTATCGCAGCCGGGGAAGGACGTCTGTGTCCTCAGTGCGAACCGCTTTGAGCGCTTGGGGGTTTAGGCCGAGCAGGGCGAGGATCGTCGGCGCGATCTGAGTGGTCTGCACCCGCGCGGAGTTGACCGCGTGGTAATCGACGCCCGCGCCCGAGACGACCAGGGCGACGTCGCGGTCGGCGGGTGCGTTGCCGCCGTGTTCGGCGATCTTCTTGACTCCGCCGGTGTAGACGACGCCGGGTTGGGCGATGCCGATGAGATCGGGTGCGTTCGGATCGGCGTCGGCGGCGCGCACAAGGGTGTCGGCGGCGCCGCCGGTGTAGACCCGGGTCAGTCCCGACCTGGTGACGGTGGTGGAGTAGACGCCCTTCGGGTCACTGGCGCGGTTGGCCGGCGCGGTGTGTGTGAGTAGATAGTTCTTGGTGAAGGCCAACGCGCCTGGATGACGGTCCGACAGCCACATCAGCATGGCGTCGTCGTTGACGGAGAAGACTATCAACGGTGCGGCGCTGGGGTGCCGGGCCTTCCAGGCGGCGTTGATGCCGTCGATGATCTTGCCGTCGTCGACGCGGCGCAACCGGGCCGGGTTGATGGGGGCTTGGCCGTGCTTGGCCGACAGGATGATCGTGGTGCTCGACTGCAGACCGTTGCGATCGATCGCCGTCTGCATCCGCCTCACCTGGGTGTTGATGTAGTCCAGCGCGCGGGTCAGCAGCGGTCCGGGCGTTCCGTTCGGCTGGTATCCGCCGGCGAGCCCGTCCGAGAGAGGTAGTTTCTCGGCGGTCGATACGGTCTGGAAGTTCATCCCGAATACCGCCGGGGTGCCGACGTGACGGCGGCCCGAATGATCCATCCCGCCGATCTCGTTGAGCACCGCAGCGACCTTGGTTCCGTCGTAGACCTGGGTGAGAGCGTTATCAGTCGTCCAGTCGTCGCCGAGGGCGTCAGCGATGCCGTTGACTTCCGGAGTGAACAGGTCCTGGATGCCCGTGCCGGACGGGCCGTTCAGGATCTCGTAGGCGGGGTGCTTGTCGGACCACGCCGTACGAAGTCCGCGCGCCCGAACCACCTCGAAGACGGTGTTGACCTTCAAGGAGGTATGGGGGTAGAGGGGCAGACAGGTGGCCGGGTCCACCGGCAGCGCGGCCGGGTCGAGCAGCGCCTGCGGAGTCGGGGTCATCGCCAGGATCGCGCTGGTGATCGCCGGTGCATCGGCCACCGTCTGCGCCAGCGTGTTGGTGGCCAGCCTGGCCAGAGCCGGTGCGCGCAGTTTCTGCCCGGCGTCCAGCGTGATCGGGTTCTGGGAGCGATCCGCGGCCTCGGTCCAGGCGACTTCGGTGCCGGGCGTGGTGGCCGGACAGTCCACGGTGCCCGGGGGAAGCAGGGCGTGGCTGTAGGTGTCGTCGTAGAAAACCCCGGTGGTTCCGGGGCGGCCGCCGGTCAGCTGGGCGACCATGCCAGGGAAGGAATCGGAGGGGAACGTGGTGCGGGCATTGGTGTAATTCGTGCCGGCGCGGACCAGCTTCGCCAGCGCCGATCCCGGGTGGTGAGCCACGTAGTACTCGAGATCGCGCCCGTGCAAACCGTCTACCGACAGCAGCAGCACATGCTTGACCGGCGCCGACATCGGCTGGTCGGGCGACCTGCTTCCTGGCGCCGCCGACCCGCCCGACGCGGTCAAGGCGAGCACAGTGGCCGCCAGACCGGCAACCACGATGGCGCTACGTCGTTGTTTCACGTGATCTCCTCGGCGCAGAAGCTATGGCCAACAACCTTCAGGTTCTGACTAACGAGGTCGGGCCCGTGCCGCAGGCCCGAGGACGCGAACGGCAAGTGAACAAATTCAGTGCGCGATGTGAACGGCAAGCACGCACCGGATCATTCGGCGACAGTTGGCGCGGAGTTCCGCTGAATGGCCCTTGCCAGGCTCGCCAGCGGGGATAGGTTGATCCGGTCTGGCTGTCGCGGCGAAGGAGTGCCCATGTATCGGTCTGGCCGTTCCGTCCGCCGCGGGGCCGCGGTTCTTGGCGCCATCGCCCTGCTCACCGGAGTAACCGCGGGTCGTCCGGCGGCGACCGCGACGACTCCGAGCCGGGCGCAGACGACTCCGAGCCGGGCGCACTCGGGCAGCTGTCACCTTGGTCATGGCGTGAAGCACGTCATCAACATCGTCTTCGACAACGTGCACTTCTCGCGGGACAACCCTGATGTGCCCTCGGATCTGGAACAGATGCCGCATCTGCTCAACTTTCTGCGGACCAACGGCACGGTGCTCTCGAACACGCATACGCCGCTGATCGCCCACACGGCCAACGACAGCTTGACGATCTACACCGGCCTGTACGGGGATCGGCATGGGCAGCCGGTGTCCAACTCCTACAAGACGTACAACCCAGACGGCACGACCGACCCCGCGGGGTCGTTCGCGTACTGGACGTCGCCGGTCTACGACACCGCCGCCGCGCCGACGCCTGGGCACGACACCGCGCCGACGATGGTTTACTCCGACACTGTGCCGGCGCGGCCGGGCGCGACCGGTCGACAGACTCCCGCGCCGTGGGTCCCGTTCACCCGCGCGGGCTGCTCGGTCGGCAACTTCTCAACCGCGAACATGGTGTTGGAAAACACCAAGCTCGATCTGCCCACGGTGTTCGGACCCGGCTCGCCCGAGGTGGCGCAGTACAAGGCCGACCCCTCCCCGTTCAAGAACGCAGAGACCGACGACTACGTCGGAGTGGCGGTCCACTGTGCCCGCCACGACCGGGTCTGCACGGCGGCCAGGGCAGTGAAGTTCGGGCAGACCGCCCCGTCCAAGACGGCGGTCGCCGATGTGCTGCCCACCGAGCCCGGCGGCTACTCCGGACACCGGGCGCTGTTCGGTGACCGCTACGTCGCGCCGCAGCTGGGACAGGGGACGGCGTCGCTGCAGCACGCCGGTTACCCGGTGACCGACTCGGCCGGCTACCTCACCGACATCAACGGCGCGACGCTGGTCGACCCCTTCACCGGCCGGCCCGGTTTCCCCGGCTTCAGCCCGACCGCCGCCCAGAGTCTGGCCTACCTGGCCGACCTGCAGGAAAGCGGAATCCCAGTCACCTACGGCTACATCTCGGACCTGCACGAACGCAAGGCGGGCACCAGCGGCTGCACGACCGCGACCGCGACCAGGCCCGGCAACCCGCTGGGGCCGGGTGATCGTTGCTACGTCCAGAACACCAAGGCCTACGACGACGCGTTCGCCAAGTTCTTCGATCGGCTGGCCAAGGACGGCATCACGCCCGCGAACACCGAGTTCGTGATCAGCTCCGAGGAGAACGACCAGTTCGCCGGCGCCAACGTCGGTCGAGCCACCCAACCCAGCCCACCCGGCTGCGACGGCGTCAGCGTGCCCTGCTCCTACGGTCCCGGCCAGATCGGTGAGCTGCAAACCAACATCGCGGCCCAGCTGTCCACCACGGCGAGCAGGAACACTGCCTTCGATGTTGAACCGCAGGGTGCCGCGATCTACGTGCACGGCCGGCCCGGCCCCAACGACCCCGCCGTACGCCAGCTCCAGCGCGACACGGCGGCGATGACCGGCAACGACCCCTACACCGGGGTCACGGACGAGAAGATCGTCAACTACCAGGCCGGCGCGGTCGAACAGCGCATCCTGCACTTGCAGACCGCAGACCCGCTCCGCACGCCGACCTACACGCTGTTCCCGAAGCCGGACTACTACTTCGCGACCACCGGCAGCAACGTTCAGATCAACCCCGCGTACGCCTACAACCACGGCTATTACAGCCCGAATATCAACGTCACCTGGTCGGCGCTCGTCGGCCCGGGAGTCGCGGCGCGTGGCGTCGACGGCCCACTGCCCGCGGCCGGGAACCAACCTCACGACCCGAACTCGGTGCGGACCGTGCCGCAGGCCAGCACCGTCGGCACCTGGGTCGAGGAGACCGACCTGCGCCCGACGCTGCTCTACCTAGTCGGCCTCGAAGACGACTACCAAACCGACGGTCGGGTCATCAGCCAGATACTCGCCCATCCCTCCCGCGCGCTGCAACGCACGGCAGAACTCGCCGCCGTCTACCAGCAGCTGAACTCCAGTGTCGGTAGCTTCGCCACGGCCACCCTCATGGCCGACACCGCGGCGCTCGCCAGTGGCTCCTCGAGCAGCGACTCCACCTTCATCGCGGAACAGCGGACCCTAAGACATCTGGCCGACGCGCGCGACGCGGTGGTCGCCCTGATCAAGCGCGTACTCGCCAACGCAGCCGACCAGGACTGGCGTTGGCCGCACAATGCGGACACGGCTACGGCGCGGGCCCACACCCTCGTGGCTGCGGCCCGCCGCCTCGCCGCGCAGGCGGCCGCGCCCCGGTGAGCGACGAGCGGCGCGCTAAGAACCGGTCTGATGTAGCGAGAGTCCGGCGGCCCGGCGCGCAGCGGTCGAGCCTGCGGTTCGGGCGCCCACCGCGTCCGAGCCGTGGGCCGAGTCGTGGCCCAAGTCGTGGGCCAAGGTGCCGTCCGGACCGACCCACGCACCGCCCGAGCGGCGTCGCTCGACGTTCGCTGACCCGTCGGATGCAATTCATCTCCGCCGGATACGTTGCCCGAGTCGCGGGAAAGCCGGGACCGGGTCATAGACGAGGAAGGCACTAGCCGATGTCAAGACTGTCGAGGGCCACCCGGCGCGTTGCGCTGGGTTCGGCGATGCTACTGAGTGCGACCGCGGTTTCCAGCGCCGCCCGGGGAAACGAGTCCCGCTACGGAGCCACCGCAACACCGATCAAGCACCTCGTCGTGATCTATCAGGAGAACGTCTCCTTCGACCATTACTTCGGCACCTATCCCCGCGCCGCCAATACCTCCGGCCAGCCGTTGCGGGCGCCCAGGCATAAGCCGGCGGTCAACAACCTCCTGAGCTCCAGGGGCGCCGGCGGCAAGGGAAACCTGCTGACCAACAATCCGAACCGCGACGCGGCCGGCAACCAGGCCAACCCGCGCCGGCTGGATCCGGCCAACATCAACGACGTGCTCACCTGCGACCAGGGCCACAACTACAACGCCGAGCAGAAGGCGTTCGACGGCGGGAAGATGGACCGGTTCGTCACCACCGTCGGAACCGCCTCGGGCACCAACGGCCTCGGCCAGCCCTGCCAGGCGCGTGACACCATGAACTACTACGACGGCAACACGGTAACCGCGCTGTGGAATTACGCCCAGAGATACTCGATGAGCGACAACTCCTACGGCACTACCTTTGGGCCATCGTCGCCCGGAGCGATCAACCTGGTGTCCGGAAACACCGGCGGCGTGGACAAGATGATCAACGGCGCCGACACCAACGGCGACACCGTCCCGGACGGCCGGGGCGGCCACTCGCTCATCGAGGACCCGCAACCGTTCTACGACGACTGCTCCACCCGCGACGCCGTGTCGCTGAGCGGCAAGAACGTCGGCGACACCCTCAATGCCGCCGGGATCAGCTGGGGCTGGTTCCAAGGCGGATTCCGTCCGAGCACGACCTTCGCCACCGCCAGCGGCGGCACCCAGCCGACCAGCACCTTCGTCCCGGATCAATTCAAGGGCAAGTTCGCCACCAAACCGGCATCGGATCAAGGCCTGTGCAATTCGGTCCATCCGGTCGGCGCGGCGGTCGGCGGCACTGGCGGAACTACCAGCGGCGGTACGAACTACGGCAACAAGGACGATTACATTCCCCACCACGAACCCTTCCAGTACTACGCCTCGACCGCGAACCCGCACCACCTGCCCCCGGCGTCGTTGGCGACCATCGGTACCGACACCCAGACCAGCACCAGTGCCGGGCCGCAGTTCGACACGGCCAACCACCAGTACGACACCAGCGACTTCGACGCCCTCGTCGCCGCGATCAACCACGGCTATCTCTCGCCCGACCGCCTGCCCGCGGTGAGTTTCCTCAAGGCACCCGGCTACCAGGACGGACACCCCGGCTACTCGGACCCGATCGATGAGCAGCAGTTCATCACCACCGAGATCAACGCCCTCCAGCACACGCCGGACTGGTCGAGCACGGCCGTGGTCATCGCCTACGACGACTCCGACGGCTGGTACGACCACGCGTACAGCGGCATCCACAACCCGTCGAACACCTCGGCCGTCGCGACTCCGCCCGGTCCGCAGGATTTCCTCACCGGCGTCGGCCTCTGCGGCAACACCGTCAATCAGATGCCATTGGCCGCCGAGAACGGCCGTTGCGGCTATGGGCCGCGCCTGCCTCTGCTGGTGATCTCGCCGTGGGCCAAGCGCAACCACGTGGACCACACGCTCACCGACCAGTCCTCGATTCTGAAGTTCGTCGAGGACAACTGGCGAGTACCGAGAATCGAGGGTTCCTTCGACGCGATCGCTGGCCCGCTGACCCACCTGTTCGACTTCCACGCCAAGCGGGGCCGAAACGGCCGCCTTTACCTCGACCCGATTACCGGACAACCGCTGGACCGCTAACCGCTCGCCGGGGGCGGAAAAGCGGTCTCCGACCAAGCCGCCGGCGACGTTGATGCAGTGGACGTTGATGCAGTGGACGTTGATGCAGTGGACGTTGATGCAGTGATTGCGGCCGAGTACCAGCGTTGCGCCGCAAACGATGATGTGACCAATCGAATCCAACGTATCCCAGCCGGGGAGTGGTATCTATGAAGACGATGGCCGGACGAGTCCGGGCACTGTTGCCCGTTGTATTTCTCCTACTCGCAGGCGCCACCACCACCAGCGGCGCGCGCCCGGCCGCTGGCCCGGGAAGGCACCACGTCGGCAGAGCTGCGCTCGCCCGCGACTTCGGCGCCCTGGACCGCGACACGAAGTGGCAGCTGACCAGCAAGCTGAAACTGAAGTTCCCAACTTTCCACACCGAGGGGCTCGCCTTCGCCGGGAGCCGGGTGTTCCTGTCCGCCGTTCAGATCATTGAGCCGACCGTCAAGTACCCGTCCCCGCGCGGTGGCTACGACCGCACCCCCGGGCGAGGCATCGGCCATCTGTTCGTGATGGACCGTGAGGGCAATCTCGAGAAGGACATCGTCCTCGGTCGTGGGCACATGTACCACCCGGGCGGCATCGACTACGACGGCAAGAACGTCTGGGTGCCGGTCGCCCAGTACCGGCCCAACAGCAGCGCGATCATTTACCGCATCGAGGCCACGACGTTGCGGGTGCACGAGCAGTTCGAGGTCAATGATCACTTCGGCGGCATCGTGCTCGACCGAACCACCGGCCACCTAGTCGGCAACACCTGGGGCTCCCGCCGGTTCGTCGAATGGAACCTCCACGGCCGCCAGCTCGACGCCTGGGCCAACCCGAGCTTCTTCATCGACTACCAGGACTGCCAGTACGTACCCGCCGCCAAGATGATCTGCGGCGGCGTGACCAACCTGCCCCAAACCCCTGCAGCCGGCGGGACCGCGGCGACCTACGAGCTCGGCGGCCTGGCGCTGATCGACCTTCGCCGACACGACGTGCTGCGCGAGGTGCCCTTCCAGCAGTGGTCTACTGCCGGCCACGTCGTCACCCGCAACCCGGTCAAGCTGGCCGCCCAGGGCCGCAACCTCACTCTGTGGGCCGCGCCGGACAACGGCGAGGAGGGCAACGGCACCGAGATCTTGACCTACCGCACCTCCGTCGCGCCAACCACGCGATGAAGGCGGTGCAGTTGGGGTCTCGCTCGGCGAGTCGGGCTTAGAACCAAGCGGTCAGCTGCTGTTCACGCGCCATCGGTTGGATGGTCATAGAGGTCGCCCTACGGTCGGGAGGTTCCGTCCTCACTTGAGAGTGGGTCATCATGGTGGTGTACCGCTTCTGGCGCGGGGTGACCGGTTTCGCGGCTGCGGCCGGGCTGGTACTGACGTCGGCGTCAGTGTGGTCGGCGACGGCGTCCCCCGCGGCGTCCCCTGCGGCGGCCGGCGCCTCCGCCGAACGCGTCCGGAGTGGCCACTACGACCACGTATACGTCATCGTCGAGGAGAATCACGGCTTCTCCGATGTGATCGGCAACCCGGCGGCGCCGAACCTGAACCGACTGGCCGATCGGTACGGGCTGGCCACGAAGTATTACGGCGTCACACACCCCAGCGAGCCGAACTATGTCGCCCTGCTCGGCGGGTCGACCTTCGGCGTCACCAACGACAACCCCTATTACCTGAACCGGGTGAACCAGCCCAGTCTCGTGACTCAGTTGGACCGGCGGCGCATCGGTTGGAAGGCCTACCTACAGGGCCTGCCGCAGCCCGGCTACCAGGGAATCTGCTACCCGGCTTACTGCAACGGCACGCCGGACAAGGACCCGCTGTACGTCTCGAAGCACAATCCGATCACGAACTTCACGACGTCGTGGAATCGCCGGGACCGCACCCGGCAGGTGCCTGCCGAACAGTTGCGAACCGACCTGCGCAGCGGCCGCGTCCCGGCCTTCGGGCTCGTCGTCCCGGACGAATGCCATGACCAGCACGGGGACCCCCCGTACTGCGTGGACTCCGGAACCCCTGGTGACCCCCAGGACCAGCGCCTGGTCGCGACCGGGGATGCGTACCTCGGCCGCGCGGTTTCTGACATTACGCACGCCCCGTTCTGGTCTCACGGCAACAACGCGGTTGTCATCGTTTACGACGAGGGCGACGACCGCGCGGGCTGCTGCGGCACCAACCCAGGCGGTGGCAAGGTGGCGACCGTCGTGATCACCAGTCACGGCCCCCGCCACGTCACCGACGCCAGGCCCTACAACCACTACTCACTGCTGAAGACCATCCAACAGAACTTCGGATTGGGCTGCCTGGCGCACACCTGCGACGCCCAGGTCAAGGCCATGGCACCGCTGTTCGCCGTCACCGGCTCGTCGGCGAGCGCCACATCGGTCGTGCACTCGCCTGCCTACTCCACGCCGACCCCGACACCGGTCGAGCCGATGTCTACCACCACCGAGCGCGCCTCGAGCGGCGGGTGGAGCGTGCTGCCGGCGCCCCGCCGTGGGACCGGTGACAATAGCTTCGGCGCGGTCAGCGCGGCCGGCCCGCGCGATATCTGGGCCGTCGGCAACTACCTGCCCGACAAGAGGACCAGCAACCCCGATGCCACCTTGACGCTCACGGCGCACTACGACGGCCGCCGCTGGAGCTCGGCCCCGTCCCCGAACACCGGCCCGAACTTCAGCACCCTCTTCGGCGTCGCCGCGCTGCCCGGCCAGGCCTGGGCGGTTGGTGACGCCCTGGACCGGCGATACCACGCCCGTAGCCTGATCGAGCACTGGAACGGCGCTCGCTGGACGATCGTCGCCGCACCTGGCCTGCGAGGGAACCGCGACATGCTGTTCTCCGTAACCGCGACCTCAGCCCGCGACGTCTGGGCGGTCGGCCAGCAGCAGAGCCGAGCCGGGCGATTCGCGACGCTGGTCGAGCACTACGACGGAAGAAGGTGGACCGTCGCGCACGTCCCGAACCCTGGCCGGAGCGGCAACTCGCTCTATGCCGTCTCGGCGGCTTCCGCCCACGATGTCTGGGCCGTCGGTCAACGAAGCGACCCTACCGGCGACCTTCCCCTGATCGAGCACTACGACGGGCGACGCTGGACGGTCCTGGCCACTCCGGGATGGCACGGTAGCGCCGGCCTGCTCGACGCCGTCACGACGCGCAGCGGCCAGGTCTGGGCCGCCGGACAGACTGACGACGCCGCCCACCGCGGCCGGCCCCTCATCGCCCACGTCGCTCGAGGGCGAGTCGTCCTCACCGTTCTCGGATCGGTCGCCGAGTTCAGCAACCTCAACGGCATCGCCGTCGACGACCACGGCACCGCATGGGCGAGCGGCACCGCGTTCGACCCGAACGGAACCTACGACGGTGCGCCGGGGGGAGTCCAGCAGACCTTGATCTTGCGCCGCAACCGTTCAGGGTGGCACCGGGTCGCGGCCCCGAGCCCTGGCACCGCCGACCGCGTGCTCGGCGGCATGATCGCCGTCGGCCATCAAGTCCTGACCGTCGGCTACTTCAAGGCCGCTACTGGACGCCGACCCCTTATTGAACGCCACCTCGTGCGCTGACTCGCCCTCCCGAAGGGAGTCGCCAGGTCTTCGTGGTCGACCGATCCGGACCGCGTTGAGGTCTCTAGGCTGTCGACGTGGGCATCCGTGACTGGTGCGCTGGGCATCCGAGCGCAGACCCGATTGACCCCTAGGGGTGTATTAGACCGGCCGTAAGGGTGGCTAGGGTGGCGTCGGTGGGACCGTCAACGGGCACCGTCGAGGCTTGACCGAGGACGCGACGGTTGGGCCCGGGTCCAGAGTTGCCGATGCCGACCGGCCATCGCCGCGGGTGAGGAGTTTTCTGATGCGGGTTGCCTACATTTCGCCGCCGTGGTTGCCGGTCCCGCCGCCGGCATACGGCGGGTCGGAGGTGGTGATCGACCGACTGGCCCGGGGGGTGCAGCTGGCCGGCCATGAGGTGATGCTGTTCGCGACGGGGGACAGCAGCTGCCCGGTAGACCGGCGGTGGTCCCGCCAGCAGGCGGTGCCGGAAAGCATCGGGGATGCGCGGGTGGAGCTGGCGCAGGTGATCGCGGCCTACACCGCGGTGCGCGAGTGGGGCGCCGACATCGTGCACGATCACACCCTGATTGGCCCGGCCTACGCCCGACACTGCAGTCGCGTCCCGGTGGTGACCACGAATCACGGCCCGTTCACCGGCGAGCTGAGCACCATCTATCGAGACGCCGCCCAGTCGGCGGCGATCGTCGCGATCTCGCACGCCCAGGCCGCGACCGCCCAGGACATCCCGATCGCGCGGGTGATCCATCACGGCGTCGACCCGATGCAGTATCCGATGGGCGCCGGTGACGGCGGTTTCGTGCTGTTCCTCGGGCGAATGTGTGCCGACAAGGGAGTCCGGGAAGCGGCCCTGATCGCCCGAGCGGCCGGGGCGCGACTGCTCATCGCGGCGAAGATGCGCGAACCTAATGAGCGCGCGTATTTCGCGTCGCAGGTTGAGCCGCTGCTCACCGACCGGATCCAGTTCATCGGTGAAGTGGCCGGAGCAGTCAAGGCGGAGCTGCTCGGTGCGGCCGCTGCACTGCTCAACCCGATCCGCTGGGCCGAACCGTTCGGCCTGGTGATGATCGAAGCCCTGGCCTGCGGAACACCGGTAGTCAGCTACCCCCTCGGCTCGGCGCCGGAAATCGTCGACGACGGCCGGACCGGGTTCATCGGCCAGGACCAGCAGGAGATGATCAACCGGCTGGGCGAGGTGTCGACGTTGGACCGCCAGGTCTGTCGCCGTTCCGTCCACGAGCGTTTCAGCCAGCAGCGCATGGTCAATAAGCACCTCGACCTTTATGCCCAGTTGCTCGGCACGGCGCCCACGGCGCCCACCGCCCGTCGCGTCGCCCGGGTGGTGATTGCCGGGCAGGACCGAGGGGGCTGGGCCGGTGACGCCGGTGGCCGGCGTTGGCCGGGCGGCGACCCGCATCGGGGTCCGGCGGTGAAGTCGCCGAATGGGCCAGCCCGTGATGGCGGCCGCTTTGCGGCCGGTCCGGCCGTCGGGAACCCGTAGTCGGTTCCTGCGCATCCCGACCCGCACGCCTCGGCGATCGCCGCCGCTCAGCTCCCGGGTGTGTTCGTCACTGAGGCTTCGAAGATCTGCTCGATCGACGCGTCCAACTGCGCGTCGAACTGCTCGTCGGTCTGCTGGTCGGACAGCCCCTCGAGCAGCGCGCGGGAGAAGCTGGCGATCATGCTGGAATCCTTGCCGAGCAACGCGCACGCTTCCTCGCGCGGGTAGCCGCCGGACAGGGCAAGCACCCGAAGCACGCGCGGATCGGCCGCGAGGTCGGCGTACAGGCCGGGTTGGCTAGGAATTGTCAGCTTCAACATCAGGGTTGCGTCGTCGGGCATGGCCTCGATCTGCGTCTGCACGGCGTCGCGCAGCAGCGTCTCCGCATCCTCCTTGCGGGGGGAGCCGATGCTGACCTCAGGCTCGAGGATGGGCACGAGGCCGGCGGCCGAGATCCGCGCGCCGTACTCGAACTGCTGATCGACGATCGCCATCACCCCGTCCTTGTCGGCGTCGTTGATCACCGACCGCATCTTGGTGCCGAAAATCCGGTGTTGGTTGGCCCGCTCGAGCAGGTCGTCGAGGGCGTCGATCGGCTTCATGAGCTGAACGCCGTGCCGCTCGTCGGCCAGTCCCTTGTCTACTTTGAGGAACGGGACGACCTGCTTCTCGCGCCACAGGTACTGCGCGGTCGGGACGCCCTTCATGTCTCGCTCCATGGTCTGCTCGAACAGGATCGCCGCCAGGACCCGCGAGCCGTCGAAGGCCGGGCTGGTGATGACGCGGGTGCGCATCGCGTGGACGAGGTCGAACATCTCCTCCTCGGAGTCGTAGCGGCTCTGGGCCACGCCGTACTCGGCCAGCGCCTTCGGCGTGCTGCCGCCGCTCTGGTCCAGGGCGGCGAAGAAGCCTCGGCCGGAGCGGATCTTCTCGAACTGCGTCGTGTCCATGGTCGCCATCTTGTCAGCCCGGACAAGGGCGCCGGCCGTTTAAGGCGAGGGGGGTAGCGCCGTCGCCCGGTCACCTACCCGCCGCTGCTGCTGGCCAGGCCGGCCACGAGGTTGATCGTGGTGGCGAGGATGACGGCACCGAACAGGTAGGACAGCAGGGCGTGGCGTAAAGCGGTCGCGCGGATCAGCGGGGCTTGCAGGTCGGTGTCGGATACCTGGAACGTCATCCCAATCGTGAAGGCGAGGTACGCGAAGTCCAGGTAGCGCGGCGGCTCCTTCTGGTTGAAGCTGATCGCCTCATCGGGTCCGGTGTGGTAGAGCCGGGCGTAGCGAAGCGTGAACAGGGTGTGCACGGTGAACCAGGACAGCGCCACGCTGGCCAACCCGAGCGCGGCGAGGAGATCCTGAGCGCTCCCCTTGGCGGAACTGGCGTTGATGAGCACGATCGCGACGGCACTGAGGCTCGCGACCGCGCCGATGATGACGATCAAGTCGGTGGCCGCGCGGCCGGGGTCCTCGCGAGTCGCCCACGCCCGGGTGCGGTCGGCGTCCAGCGGGGCGATGATCGTTAACCAGACCCACAGCGAAAAGACGGCGGCCGCGGTGTCCCACCCGGTCAGTGGCGCATACGCCCACCCGCCGAACGCTGCCGTCGCGCCGGCCACCGCCAGGCCCGCAATCACCATTACCGCCAGCCGGGTCCGGGCATTGACTGTCTGGCGCACCACTTCCCCCAGTTGATTGCCGAACACCGATGTACCGAACGAGTCGAGGGCCGCCGCTCAGTGTAGGAGATCAGCCCGAGGGGGTGGCCACGACGTTGCGCCGAGCTCGCGCGAGATGGCCCGAGCGGCGTCGCGCACGGCGTCGCGGAAAGCGGGCGCGGGGGGCCAGGTCGCCGATGCTACGACGAGGCCGATGGCCCCCACTGGCGCGCCGGAGGAGTCGAAGACCGGCCCGGCGAGGGCGCATTCACCGAGCACGGCCTCGTCTTGCTCGTGGGCGAGGCCGGTCGCGCTGACCTCGGCCAGCCGCTCCTTCAGTTCCACCGGGGACGTGATGGTCTCCCCGGTCATGCTGCGCAGCGGCGAGGTGGCCAGCAGGCGGGAGGTGGCGTCGTCGTCGAAGGCGAGGATGGCCTTGCCGAGCGCACTGGCGTGGGCGGGGATGACGATGCCCACCTCCGGCATCTGGCGGGTGCCGTCCGGGCGGGGTTCGTGGTGGATGATGACGACGTCGTCAAGCAGCAGCACCCCGGTTCGCACCGCGCAACCGGTACGGCGGGCGAGGTCTTCGGCCCACGGGATCGCCTTGGACCGCAGCTCGAGGGTGTCGAGGTAGACGTTGCCGAGCCGCAGGACGGCCGGTCCGAGCTGGTAGCGCCCCGAGCCGTGCTCCTGGGCCACCATGCCGTGCCCGACCAGGGTCCGGACGATCCCGTGGACCGTGGACGAGGGCAGTTCCAGGCGGCTGGCGAGCTCGGACAAGGTCATCCGGCGGGCTCCCTGCAACGCGACCAGGACCCGGATAGCACGGTCGACCGACTGGATCACTGACTCAAACCCTCGCATTCGTGCGCGCTGTCCTCGGCGACCCGCAAACGTGTCTTGCGTCATAGTTCACCACGGGCGTATGGTCCGCCTCACATTCGACATTATCGAATGCTCTTCGAGACTACAGGAGTGAGGGCGGGACCATGTTGGACGAGACCTCGCTGGTGCAGCGATTGGCGGCCGAGGTGATCGGGACTGCGTTCCTGGTCTTCATCGGCGTCGGATCGGTCCCCGCCACGCTCATCGTGAACGGCAATGCGCCCTTCACCATGGCCGATCTGGGCATGATCTCCCTGGCCTTCGGCACGGCGGTCGTCGCGACGGTGTACGCCTTGGGCCACATCGGCGGCAACCACATCAACCCGGCGGTCACGCTGGGGCTCGCGGTGTCGGGCAAGTTCGCCTGGCGGCAGGTGCCCTACTACATCGCTGCTCAGGCGCTCGGCGCGGTGATCGGTGCCGGCGCCATCCTGGGTGTGCTGGGCAAGAAGGCCAGCGACGTCGGTCTCGGCGTCGCCTCCTACGCCCATATCAGTTGGGCGCAGGCTTTCACCGCCGAGTTCGTCGGCACGTTCATCCTCGTCTTCACCGTGTTCGGCGTCATTCACCGCAAGGCCGCGGCGGGATTTGCCGGCGTCTCCATCGGACTTGTCGTCTTCGCGGTGATCATCCCGGTGGCCCCCGCCACCGGAGCGTCGATAAATCCGGCCCGCACCTTCGGCCCGATGCTCGTCCAGCAGATCGCCCACGGCGGCGTGCTGTGGC
>JALZBL010000008.1 GCA_030947395.1 Actinomycetota bacterium
GAGAAGGTCGACGTGCTGGATACTCGGCTGCACCCAGGTGGCGATTGATAGCCCGGATGATCTTTCCTGTGTCGTGAAAGCCCCATCACGGGATGGTCGTTCGCAAGCGGATCCCTTACGGAGAACCCACCGCAGTCCGCGGCCGTCCATTTAGTCGGCGGCGGGGCGCCCCCCGCGAAAGCGACGGGCCCCGAGGTCGGCGCGGCGGAATACGGCAAGCGGCTGCCGATACACCTCGTCCACATGCGTTCCAGGGTGGCCGGCCGTGGCTTCGGCGGCGCGTTGCATGAGGTCGACCAGCTCGCCGTCGGCGCCGGCCTTGTAGATTCTGGACGCGACCCGGGCCGAGAACGAGCGGCACGCCCGCGAGGCCCGGGTCCAGGTCGAGCCGGCGCCTGGTCCGGCCGAGGACACCGACGACAGCCTGCTGTCGGTCAGCGGGCGAGCCGGGACTTCAGCATCTGCTTGCCGAGTTCGGCGCCCTTCTTGCTGTCGGCCTGCGCCTTGCGGAAGAAGTCCGCGAGCTCGTTGTCGCTGGCTTGTTCGGCGTCCTGGATGTAGGTCTCGAGCTGCAGGGCATTGGCTAGGCACGTTTCGGTGTACCAGAGGATGTTGTAGTCCTTGTCCTTAGTGCCGGTCACCTGACCGGAGTCGCCGCCGCTCGTCATAGCTACCGCCTCACTTCCGCTCGACAACACACCCGGTGTACACCGTCACCGCCCCCCGCACCAGCCGTCGGTTCGTCGTCGTGGAGGTGCGGTGCGGGCGCCACTGACTCCACATCCTTCCCATGTCGCTTGCCAGCGTGATGGGACCACCGATTTGCCGGCAGCTGGGGACTGCCAGGTCAGGTCGCTTGATCTTGAGCTGACGTCGACCGTTGGCCGGAAAACCTGTGCCCATAGGCGAACCAGCCGCGACGCCGGCTGAAGCATCGATCGGTCAACACGATTCTTGATCATTGTCGTGCCGGAAGACGCTCCTCGGCGGAACGACCAGCCGCCGTGTCACTCGGGATCGACGATCGGTCACGCGGCCGTGCCGTTCGTAGGTCAGGGGTTTGCGGCGTGGTCGTCGAGCACGGCGCGGGCCATGACGAGGCGATGTGCGCAGCGTTCGGGCATCGTGCTCGAGTAGTACGGAAACGTCATGACAGCGATCGCGAAGGCCCAAGCGCGGGCCCGAGCCCGAGCCCGAGCCGGCGGCGTCGACGCCCAGCGTCGACCGGAAGACGTCACGGTCGTTGGCGCCGAGCAGCTCCCACGCTGCGATCAGGTCGACGCTGGGGTGGCCGAGCGCGAGCGCGCCGAAGTCGAGCACGGGGGCAAGGCGGCCGTTGCGGACGAGGACATTCTCAGCGAGTAGGTCCGTGTGAATCCATCGGGGTCGGCTGTCGCTCGGCGGATCGGGAAGATTCATCGCGGTGTCCCAGAACCGGTCGCATGCGTCGAGGTCGAGCGGCAGGTCCGGAATCGCACGGCAGTCGGCGAGGTACTGGTGGATGTCGGCGTCGATGGCGCGGAGCGGACCGGCCCGGTACCAGCGCAGCGCGGGGTCGGCGCGTGCCGCCGGCGGAACCGATACGGCATGCAGCTCGGCCACCGCCCCAGCAAGGTCCCTCGCGAGGCGTGCGGCCAGGCGGTACGGGCACGGCCGGATGCTGTCCGTCGATCCACTGCACTACCGACCACCGCTCCGGATAGCCAAGGTCCGGCTGGCCCACCGCGACGACCGACGGGAGCGGCACCGACATAGACGACGCGATCAGCGGCAGGTACTTCGCCTCCTTGTCGATGGTGGCCGAGCCGGCGGGCTGTCGAGGCAGCCGGACCAGCAGTTCGTCACCCAGCCGGAACAGCACATTGGTCGAGCCAGACGCGGGCAGCCGACTCAGCTCGAGACCCGCGAACCGCGGCAACTGTTCATCGACGAGCCCGCGCACGACGTCGTCTGACACGGTCAGCTCGTCCTCGTGCAGCGTCACCAAGTCATCTCAGCACCAGGCCTGTCCCCGTAGCCACCCCGGCCCCCCGCCGCCAACGCAATCCCGTAAGCCGAAGGTGGCACACGACATAGCCGGAAGGGTGTCCCTCAAAGAGATGCCGCCCGTCATGCGCCGGCGGCTACCCCAGCGCGAGCATGGCCTCGGCCGCCTTGCCGGCCGCCGCAGCAGGCATCGCACTGGCGGCCTCCTCGAGGACGAGCAGTCGCGCTCCGGGGATCTCCCGCGCGATCGCCTCGCCGTTGCCGGGAGGGAAGAACAGGTCGCGGCGACCGTGAACGACGAGCGTGGGGGCCCCGATCTCGGGCAGACGCTCGCGCCAACGAGGGGTGCAGTCAAGCTTGGAGAAAACCATGCCCAGTTGGTTGGCCATCTGGACCGACGGCGTCGTGCCCGGCGTGCGGTCCCAGATGCGCGCGGCGACCGAGCGCGCCGCGACAGGGTCGTCGCCGAGTATTACGGCCCTGGCAGCCGCGAATTCCGCCACCGCCTCGCGGTCGGACCAATCAGGCATCGCCTGCGCGAACAGCCGGCTCATCGCCGCCTGATCATGGTCGGGCAGGTCCGCGTCGGGCGGGCCGGGCGCGACTGCGCGGGTGCCGACCAGGGTGAGCGCCGAGAACACGCTGGGATGGTCCAGCACGGCTACCTGGGCTACCATCCCGCCCACGCCGATCCCCGCAAGGTGCGCAGGCCGGCCGCCGAGCGCGTCGGTGAGGGCGGCCGCGTCGGCAGCGAGATCGCGCAGGGTGTAGGCGGGCGCGTCCGGGTCCGCCGTCGTCGACTGGCCGCTGTCGCGCAGGTCGTAGCGCACTACGCGGCGCCCTCCGGCGGCGAGGTGCGTGCAGAGCACGTCGGGCCACGACAGCATCGTCGTCCCGCCCGCGAGCAGGACAAGCGGTGCCTCGTGACCACCGAAGGATTCGACCCCCAGTGTGACCCCGTTTGCGGTGACGGTTTCCATGAGATCCCCTTGTCGGCCTATGCCAGTCGCCTCCCAAGGAGTCAGACTGCCAGCGGACGTAGAACTCATCGACTCGGAGCTACCACCCGGCGATAACCTCGAACCACCTGCCGGCGAATCTGTCGGTGCGCTCGATCATCTAGCCACGGCGCCAGCGATTCGTGCCATGGCCGACGGGCTGCCGGACGCCCTGGCGGCGCACGCCTTCACCTACGGCGCCGTCCCAGCAGCCAATCGATCACGGGGCACCGCACCGCTGGGTACCTGCCTTGTGACAATGTGGTGCGACGTCGGACAGCCGACGAACGCCTGCCGGCAAGTCGTGGCGAGAATCGAGGCGTGGGGGGTATGCGTGATCAACCAGCCGTCGGTGTGAACGGTCCCGACGCAGCGCGGGAACCCGCGCGGGGCGCCCCGATGGCGGGGGAGCTGGTCACCCAAACCTTCGAGTACGACCGGGGGCGGCAGGTCACGGTGTACGTGCCGCCGAATCCGCCCGAGGCAGTCGTGTTCGCCGGCGACGGGCAGCTGATCTCGCAATGGGGCGGATACCTCGAGGCCGCCGACGTACCGCCCACGATGATCGTCGGTGCCCACCGGACGGACGATGAGGATGAGATGGCGCGCATCCGTGAGTACTCACCGCCGTTTGACGAGGAGCGGTTCACGGCGCACGAGAGGTTCTTCGTTCATGACGTGCGCCGATGGGTACGGTCGCGCTTTGGACTCGCGTTGCCGGCCGAACGCACCGCCGTGTGCGGCGTGTCGGCGAGTGGAGAGCTTTCAATCGCGATGGGGCTTCGGCATCCGGACGTCTTCGGTGCGGTCTTCTCCGCCTCGCCAGGCGCCGGCTACCGACCGCCTGCCGTGATGCCGCGCCCGGCACCGCGCACCTATCTCGTCGCCGGTGCACAGGAGCCGTTCTTTCTCGAGAACGCGAACCGGTGGGCGGACGCGCTGCGCGATGCCGGCGCGGACGTCGTGATGAAGGAGCGGGTCGGCAATCATGGCGACCCATTTTGGGCGAGCGAGTTCCCATTGATGGTTGCGTGGGCGTTTGGACCCTGAGACAGCGCGGACGAAAGGAGCCCGACAGACGTGTGAGACCAACTCCGTCCTCTATGGCCATCACGTCGGCCGATGGCACAGGTCGGGCCCGACGGCCGAGGACACCGATCGACTGACCGCAAGCGGACCGTCAAGCGGGATCCCAGTGCGCGGGGAGCGCGCCGGGCGCGGTGGTATTCATGATCCGTGGTCAGCCAGCGCAGTGATCGAGCCACCGAGCTGGTTCGTGGGCTGTCGTTCGGGTCCGTCGCGGATCAGTACGAGCGCTACCGCCTCGACTACCCCGACGAAGTCGTCAACGCGGTGCTGCAATACGCGGGCCGGCCCGTGCGCTCAGCACTCGAGGTTGGCGCCGGCACCGGGAAGGCGACCCGTCTGTTCGCCTCCCGAGCCATTCAGGTCACCGCGCTCGAACCCGACGCCGACATGGCCCACCTGCTCGAGAAAACGACGCGTGGAATGCCGGTGGAGCCGGTCGTGACCACCTTCGAACACCTCCACACCACCCGCCGCTTCGACCTGGTGTACGCCGCGGCGGCCTGGCACTGGACTGAGCCGGCGACCAGGTGGACGCGCACCGTTGAGCTGCTCGTTCCCGGAGGTGTGCTCGCGCTGTTCGGTAGCCCGGCCGAGCCGCAGGACCCGGACCTGGCTGCCGCCGTCGAGGAGATCGAGAAGCAGGCGCTCCCAGACGACGACTCGGCCGTCGTCCACCCGTGGTCTCCGGAGGAAATGGCCGCCGTCGACGGTCTCGCCGATGTCAGTCAGCGCGACCTGTCCCGCGCCGCGACGACGACGGCGATTGACTTCATGGCACGACTGAGCACCGTCTCGGCCTACCTCATGCTGAGCCCCGAAGTGCGCGCCGACATCCTTCGCCGCATTGGTGCGGTACTCCCCGACCGATTCGACATCGACGCCTCGGTGAAACTGTCCCTGGCCCGACGGGTCTGACTACCATGCCGGCATCCGTCCTGGTCGCCGAACCTTGCGCGGGACGCGTTGACCAGCTGACCATGATCAGTGGGATGACTACGACCAAGACGCTCGAGCTGGGTCCCGACGAGTGGCCGACGTGGCGAGAGCTACGCCTGGCCGCGCTGGCCGAGGCACCGGAAGCTTTTGGGTTCCGCCTTTCGGTCAAGACCACGAACCACCACGCGATCGGGCTAAATCAGCGTCACGGATTCGCCGACTCGGGCCCCTCACCAGGCGACGCGAGCGAGCGCCGGATGTGCCACTGATCGGTCGCCGACCGGGCATCGCATTCTTGCCCTCACCTGTCAGTCTTCTAGATCGAATGCCTCGTGGAACGCTCGCGTCAGTTCGTACTCCTGTTGTTCCAATAGCGCCCCGATAGGGCGCACCAACAGCTCGCGTGGGACGGTTGTGATGGAGTCCAGGTTGACAACCGAGTCGTGGTCGAGCCCGTTGCGTTGCCCAACAACCACTTCGCTGCGCAGACCTCGCACCGTGCTGGTGATCGGTGCGACTGTGACCAGTTGACGTACGGCCCTCACTTCCTCGCGAGTGAGCACTAGCACCGGGCGCGTCTTGTCGAGTCGAGCCAGCCAGATCGGGTGCATCAGTCGAGTTTTGACCACACCTGGCTGGCATTGCGGGTGGCCCACTCCGCGTATGCATCGGACTCTAGGCCGGGATCGGCGCTCGAGGCGTAGATCTGCGCGTCCTGAGCGGCGGCGCGGCGCCGAATCTCCCGCTTGATCAGGCGGTTGATCACTTCGGCGCGGCTTGCTTCACCGGCTTTTGCTTCCTGGTCAATGAAGGCGGCCAAGTCGTCGTCGACTCGGATAGTCATCTGTACGGACATACCATTACCATACCACTGCGGTATGCCTACGGCCGGCCGATCCTCCTACGGCCTGCCAGTTTCCGCAGAAGGATCGGCGTCCCGGAAGCCGAACCGCCTCGGTGCGTCGTGAAGGATCGAACGCGGCCGACATGCCGGATGATCAAGCTCGTCCCATAGGCGACCCCGTCACCGGACGGGTGCCCCGCAGGGCATCCGCTTACGCCGCACGCCGACGGATCGGGTGTGCGCACCGATAACCGGGTCAGAGCGAGTCGTCGCGGACGCGTCGGTAGCGCTCGTAAATCACGCGCGAGCCGAACGTCCTGGTCTCGATCAGCTCCAGATGGACGTCCTGGGTGACCGGCGGCAGGAACGGCGTGCCGCCACCCACGACGACCGGACAGCGGAGCATGCGCAGCTCATCGACTAGGCCGAGCTCGATCGCCGCCGCGGCCAGCCCGGCGCCGCCGATCTCGACGTCCTCGTCAGTCGCGGCGAGGGCGGCGGCGACTTCCTCGGCCACCGGCCCCTCGGCGAGTCGAGCGTTGCCCTGGACGCTGACGAGCGAGCGGCTGAAAACGACCTTCGGAAGCGCGCACCAAACGTCCGCGAACGCGGCGTTAAGCTCGGTGTCGCGCAGCGACGGATCCGTTTCCCACACCAACATCGTCTCGTAAAGCCTGCGGCCCAACAGGGAGCAGCCAAGCTGACGCACCTGCGCGAGGTGGAAGCGAAACAGCTCCTCATCAGGAACCGTCCACCCGAACCCGCCCTCGCGGTCGGCGATGAAGCCGTCCACCGACACGCTCATCGAGTAGATCAGCATGGCTTGCCACCCGGGGTGCCGGAGCGACGGAGCACAATCGAGATCAAGCTCACCATCGAGTTAGACATCGTGCTCTCCCTCGAAGGCTGCTCCGTCATAAGTGGTGACCGGTCGCGCGACGAAGACTCGTTCGTCGTTAGCGGGGTCTCAGTCTCCCGCGCGGACCGCCCAGCCCGTCGTCCGCTCCCAACGGCATCGGCGCAACCGGTTGCGACCTTAACCTGCGCGTCATAGCCAGGCGGGCGGTCGGCCGATCCAGTGGGTGAGCGCAGCGGCGCACCGACGCACGTCGGCACAGCCATACACTGCCGGGATGCCCGCCAAGGCCCCGGCCGTCCGCCCGCTCACGCGGCCCCGCACCCGGCGACTGCAGATCACCGGGGGTGGCACGGTCACCCGCACCGAGCTGCCGGGTGGCCTGCGGGTGGTCACCGAGGCGATGCCGGGCGCGCGCAGCGCGAGCGTGGGTGTCTGGGTGGGCGTGGGCTCGGCCGACGAGACGCCGAGTGTCGCCGGCGCCAGCCACTATCTGGAGCACCTGTTGTTCAAGGGCACCCGGCGCCGGTCCGCGCTCGAGATCGCGTCGGCCATGGACGCGGTCGGCGGTGAGTTCAACGCGTTCACCGAGAAGGAGCACACCTGCTTCTACGCGACCGTCCTCGACCGTGACCTCCCGCTGGCCATCGACATGGTCAGCGACGTCGTGCTCGACGCGACCGTCACGGCCGGCGACGTGGAGATCGAGCGCAGTGTGGTCTTGGAAGAGATCGCCATGCGCGACGACGACCCCTCCGACCTCGTCCACGACGACTTCTCGACTGCGCTGTTCGGCGATACGCCGATCGGGCGGCCCATCCTCGGCACGATCGAGTCGATCAACGCGCTCACCCGAGCGCAGGTCGCCGGGTATTACCGGCGCCGCTACAAGCCGGAGGCGATGGTCGTGGCCGCCGCCGGGGCGGTCGATCACACCGAGGTCGTGCGCCTGGTCCGTGCCGCCTTCGCCGACCACCTGCAACCGGGTACCGCTCCGGCGCCCGTTCGTCGCGGCCCTGCGGCCAACGGCACGGCGACGCCGATGTCGGTCCGCGGCGACGACACCGAACAGGCCAACATCGTGCTCGGAATGCGTGGCCTGGACCGGCACGACGACCGGCGCTTCGCCCTCAGCGTGCTCTCCACCGCCGTGGGTGGCGGCATGAGCAGCCGGCTGTTCCAGCAGATCCGCGAGCGGCGCGGCCTGGCGTACTCGGTGTATTCGTTCACCGGCCAGTACGCCGCCACCGGCCAGTTCGGCGTGTACGCCGGCTGCCAGCCCGGCAAGGCCGACGAGGTGCTCGACCTCATGCTCGCCGAGATCGACGACGTGGCCACCCGTGGCCTGCGGGCCGAGGAAATCGAACGGGGCAAGGGACAGGTGCGCGGCGCCATGGTGCTCGGCCTCGAGGACCCGGGGGCCCGGATGACCCGCATCGGCAAGAGCGAGCTCGCCTACGGCGCCATCCTCGGCCTGGACGACCTGCTGGCGCGCGTCGACGCCGTCGACGGTGCGACGGTCTCCGCCCTCGCGGCCGAGGTCCTGAGCCGGCCGCGCTGCCTCACCGTGGTGGGCCCGTTCGGTGACCACGACTTCGACGGGGCGTTAGGGTCGGCGCGATGACGGCGTGGTCGTCCGGCCGCCGGCGCTGCCTCGCGCGCTGAGCCCGGTGCCCGACCGCCCGTCGCCGCCGACGTCCGAGGAGGACCACCGTGACCGAGCCGATCCGCGTAGGCGTCATCGGCGCACGCGGCCGGATGGGCCAGCAGGTCTGCGCCGCCGTCGACGCGGCCGATGACCTAGACCTGGTCGCGATGGTCGACGCCGGCGACTGGTTGTTCAGCGTGGCCGACGCGGGCGCCCAGGTGATGGTCGACTTCACCCATCCCGACGTGGTGATGGACAACATCCGCTTCGCCATCGACCAGGGCATGCACGCGGTCATCGGCACCACCGGCATGGACGACCAACGCCTCGGCACCGTGCGGGAATGGTTGGCCGACACGCCGGAACTGGGGGTGCTGGTCGCGCCGAACTTCGGCATCGGTGCCGTGCTTTCGATGCGCTTCGCCCAGATCGCGGCCCGCTTCTACGACTCGGCCGAGGTGATCGAACTGCATCATCCGGACAAGGTCGACGCCCCGAGCGGCACCGCCATCCGCACCGCCCGGCTCATCGCCGCCGCGCGGGCCGAGGCCGGGCGCGCCGGCCCACCCGATGCCACCAGCCAGGCCCTCGACGGCGCCCGCGGAGCAGTCGTCGACGGCATCCACGTCCACGCCGTGCGACTGGCCGGCCTGGTGGCGCACCAGGAGATCCTGTTCGGAACCACGGGCGAGGTGTTGACCATCCGCCACGACTCGCTGGACCGTTCCTCCTTCATGCCGGGCGTCCTCCTCGGGGTGCGCGAGGTGGCGACGCGGCCCGGCCTTACGGTGGGTTTGGAATCGCTGCTCGGACTGTGACCGGCCGGCGCTGGGCGAGGACCCGGTGAATCGCCCGCGTGCGGTCGTGGCGCTGTTGGTGGCTGCGTTGGCCGTGTACTTCGTCCTCATCGGCGTCCGTGGGGTGTTCCTGCTCGGCCAGTCCCGCTGGACGCTCAAGGCGCTCGGCGCGGCGGTGCTGGCTCTGCCGCTGGTCGGTGGGTGGGTGACGGTCGCCGAGCTGCGCTTCGGCCGGGCCGCGCGCCGGCTCACGATGGAACTCGGCCCCGACGCTTCGTCGCTGGAGGTCCCTCGGCGGCCCTCGGGACGGGTGGATCGCGACGTCGCGGACAGGGTGTTCGCCGAGCAGCGCGCCCGCGTACAGGACGATCCCCGGGATTGGCGCGGCTGGTACCGGCTGGCCGAGGCCTACGACCTGGCCGGCGACCGGCGTCGGGCCCGAGAGGCGCTGCGCACGGCGATCGAGCGCCACGACCGGCCCAGCCGCTGACCCCGGCCGGGCCGGCCGGCGAGGCGGCTCAGAAGGCGACGTGCAGGCGCACTTCCCGAAGGGTCGCCGCGCCGGTGTCCAGCCCCCGCACGTAGCCGTCGCGCTCCCATCCGGCCGAGGTCAGCAGGCCCAGTGTGGCCGGGTTGGACTCCGGGACCCAGGTGATCGCCCGCGTGAACGACGCGTCGATGAAGGACTCGATGACCGCCGCGAGCAGTCGGGACCCGTGACCGCGGTGACCCCAGCGCGGCTCGACCAGGATCTGCTCCAGGAACCCGGTGGCCGACGGGTCGGGGTCGGCGGCCTCGAGCACCTCGCCGTCGGCCCGTCGGGCGAACGCGAGGCCGACGAGCTGATCGCCCTCCAGGGCGACGAACACCGAGCCGTCCCCGCTGATCTGACCGGCGATGCCGGCGACCTGTTCGGCCTGCACGTTCGGATCGGCGAGTCGGGCGAAGAATTGGGTTGGCAACGCCCCCGCGTACGCCAGGACCAGCGTGTCGCGTTGGATGCGGGCCAGCTCGGCGACGTCATCGGTGCGGGCCGGTCGCACGCTGACGTCGGCCACGGACAAACCCTACGGTGGGGTTCCGGTGACCCGGCGCGCCGTGGGTGGCGACCGCGCCCGGGTGAGGTGCTAGGGGTGAGGGCTTGGCGGTGAGGGGCACAGCGTCGGCCCGCGGCGGGCATGCTGAGGGGATGAGCAGCCGCCGGGACGTGGTCGAGTCGCTGCGCCCGCGCCTGGGCACTGCCCTGCTGGCCTTCGACTTCGACGGCACGCTCGCGCCAATCGTCAGCGATCCGTCGCACGCCCGCCTGGTCGCCGGCGCCGGCGCTGCGCTGGAACGGCTGGCGCGTCGAGGCGCCCAGATCGCGCTGATCTCCGGACGCGACGCGTTGACGCTGGTCGAGCTGAGCCGGCTGGCCGATCTGCCCGGGCTGATCGTCGAGGGAATCTACGGCGCCGAGCAGTGGCGGGCCGGCGTGCTGCGCACCCTCGACGATCCACCGGTGATCGACCGACTGCGGCGCGAGCTGCCGCACCTGCTCGCGACGACGCCCTGGTGCGACGGGGTCTGGATCGAGGACAAGCGGCTCTCCCTGGTGCTGCACACCCGCCAGGCCCGCAAGCCGGGGTACGCCCAGGAGGAGCTCTGGGGCCGAGCGCCGGCGTACGCCGCCCAGCTGGGGCTGGAGGCGCACCCGGGAAACCACGTCATCGAGTTCCGGCTGCCCGGCTACGACAAGGCCGGCGCCCTGCGTCGGCTGGTGCACATCCACCGCCCGACCGCCGTCCTCTACGCCGGCGACGACCTGGGCGACGTGCCTGCGGTGACGGAAGTCTCGCGTATTCGGCGCAGCGGCGTGGCGGCCCATTCGGTCGCAGTCGGAGCACCTCCTCCGGAGGAGCTGGCCGCGGCGGCCGACCTGGTGGTCGCGGATCCGGGCGAACTCAGCGCGCTGCTGACCGAGCTGCTCGGCTGAGCCGGTTCGGGGTCACCGCGCGGTGGCCGGCTCAGCCGCGGACCCGGTCGAGTTGGGTCTGGAACCAGACCGCCGGCGGCAGTCCAACCGCGGCCTCGCGCAGTCGAGCGGCGGTTGCCGCGCGCGTTTCTGGCCGCTCGGACAGCGCTTCATGCAGCGCCGTCGCGGTCTGCGACACGTCGAACGGGTTGACCAACCGGCAGTGTTCGCCGATCGTCGCGGCCGCACCCGCCTCGCGCGACAGGACGACGGTCGGCTCCCGCTCGGACAGCACGCATCCCTCCAGGACGACGAGGTTCATGCCGTCGCGCAGGGAATTGACCAGCAGCACGTCGCTCAGCCGCAGCGCGGCCAGCGAGCCCGGATAGTCGTGCCCGATCTCCAAGGACAGCGGGGACCAGTCGTCCGTGGCGAACTCGTCTTCGATCTGGACCGCCAGTTCCTCGACCGCGTCGATGTAGGCGCGGTACTCGGGCAGGTCCTCGCGGGAGGGGTAGTTGAACACCAGGTGGATCACCCGGCCGAGCCACTGCGGCCGGGTGCGCAGCAGCTCGCGGTAGGCGTACAGCCCGCGCAGCACGTTCTTGCTCAGCTCGGTGCGGTCGACCCGCCCGATCACCAGGCAGTCGCCGACCTGCTCGCGCAGGTCGCGCAGCCGCGTCTCGCTGTCGCGGTCGTGCGCGCGCGCCCGCAGGGTGTCGACGTCGAGCCCGAGCGGGAAGACGCCCACCGCGTCACCCGGGTCGCGCTCGAGGACTGCGCGACAGCAGGCGGTGAAGTCCTCGGCCCAGCGTTGGGTGTGGAAGCCGACCAGGTCGGCGCCGAGCATCCCGTCCAGGATCTCGCGGGCCACGTCGTCGGGCAGTAGGCCGAAGTAGTCCGGCCCGACCCATGAGGTGTGGGTGAAGAATCCGATCCGCACGTCGGCGCGCAATTCGCGCAGCATCCGCGGGACGAGGAACAGGTGGTAGTCCTGCACCATCACCGTGGCGCCCTCGGCCGCCTCCTCGGCCACTGCCTCGGCGAACGCCCGGTTGTAGCGGACGTAGGAGTCCCATTGCCGGCGCCAGGCCAGATCGAAGACCGGCCGGTGCGGCAGCTCGTAGAGCATGTGCAGCACGAACCACAGTGTCGCGTTGGCGATGCCGTTGTAGGCGCGCCGGAAGGTGGTCGCGTCGATGGGCAGCATCCGCACGTCGTACTCGCCGCGCAGTGCCTCCGACACCGCCTCGATCTTCGACAGCCGCCCGCCGGTGGCCTGCCGGGCCAGACTGCGTTCCTTGGGATTGAGCGCCGCGCAGACCCAGACCGCGCCCGGCGTCTCGGCCAGCGCGGCCTGCATCCCGCTGACCAGGCCACCACCGCCGCGGCTGATCTTGTCGTCGCCGTGCTCGACCGCTTCCACTGACAGGGGACCGCGGTTGGCGGCGACGACCAGCGGGGCGGATCCGCGCGAGGAGTTCATGCCGCTCTTCATACTCGACTCATACACAGCGCCCGGGGGTCGCCGGGAGCCGCGACGATCAGAGGCGTTCGCGGTCGGCCGCGGCGTAGGCCTGGGCTTCCGCGCGCTCCCGCCGGCGCTTGCGCACCTCCAGGGCGACGTAGCCGGCGACGAGGGCGGCGATGACCGCGAGCGGGGCCCAGGTGAGGTAGCGCTCCACCGTGCCCAGTGCACTGGCGAAGCCGTACCCAAGCAGGACGCAACCTGCCCCCCACAGGATCCCGCCGGCCGCGTTCCACTTGAGGAAAGTGCGGTACCTCATCCCACTCATCCCGGCCATCGAGGGCATCAGCGCCCGCAGCAGCGCGGTCAGGCGGCCCAGAAACACCGCCTTGCCGCCGTGGCGGTGCAGGAAACCGTCCACGGTGGCCCACCGGCGCTCGCCGACCCAACGGCCGGTCCGCGAGTGGCGCAACGGCGGCCCGAACCGGCGGCCGAACTCGTAGCCGACCGAGTCCCCGGCGATGGCGCACCCGATGGCGACCACGATCATCACCGGGAGGTTGAGGACGCCTTGATGCGCGAAGTAGCCGGCGACCAGCAGGGCCGTCTCGCCCGGGAGCACCATCCCGAGAAGGAATGCCGCTTCGGCGAACGCCAGGCCGCCGGCGACGAGGTAGAGCCAGGCGCCGACCGACTCGCCGAGGCGCTGGAGGAACGCGGTCATGCTGCACTCTAGGCCCGGCCGGGACGCCCGCGTCCGAGGCGCTGCCTACAGTGCCACCGTGACGACGCAGCACCCTCCGCTGGAGCGGTTGAGCCCGGCCCAGGCCCGCCGGATCGCGCTGGCCGCGCAGGGGTTCGCCGATCCGCGCCCTACCGGACGCATCGACGCGCGCCACATCCGGCGGGTGGTGGAACGGGTGGGCGTGCTCCAGCTGGACTCGGTCAACGTGTTCTGCCGATCGCACTACCTGCCGGTGTTCGCCCGCCTGGGTCCCTACCCGCGCGCGTTGCTCGACACCCTGACCGCTCACCACGCCGGGCCGGTGCGCCGGGAGCTGGTCGAGTATTGGGCCCACATGGCCGCCCTGATCCCGGTCGAGCGGCATCCGCTGTTTCGCTGGCGGATGGCTCGGGCCAACCTCGATGCGTGGGGCGGGATGGTTCGGATCGCGCGCGAGCATCCCGGCGTCCTGGAGGCGTTGCTCGACCAAGTCCGCGCCAGCGGCCCGATCCGCTCGGGCGACACCGGGTTCGAGCGGCCGCCCCGGGCAGTGGGCGACATGTGGAACTGGAGCGAGGGCAAGCGGGCGCTGGAGTACCTGTTCTGGGCCGGGCGGCTGATGGCCAGCCGACGGGTGAACTTCGAGCGCTGGTACGACCTGCCCGAGCGGGTGCTGCCCGATCGTGTCGCCGAGACACCAACCTTGGCCGACGACGAGCAGCAGCGGGCGCTGGTGCGGTTGGCGGCGCAGGCCTACGGCGTGGCCACGGAAGCCGATCTCGGTGACTACTACCGGTTGCCGCGGGCCGACTCGCGGGCCCGGGTGGCCGAGCTGGTCGAGACCGGTGAGTTGATTCCGGTGGAGGTGATCGGGTGGGACACCCCGGCCTACCTGTGGCCGGGCGCGCGGCGCCCGCGCCGGGTCGGCGCGCGGGCGCTGCTCTCGCCGTTCGACTCACTGGTCTGGTTCCGCCCGCGCACCGAGCGCCTCTTCGGCTTCCGCTACCGCATCGAGATCTACGTCCCGCCGCCGCGGCGGGTGTACGGCTACTACGTGCTGCCGTTCCTGCTCGGCGATTCCCTCGTCGCCCGGGTCGACCTCAAGAGCGACCGTCAGGCGGGGGTGTTGCGGGTGCAGGCGGCGTTCGGCGAGCCGGGCATCGCCCGGGAGCGGGTGGCGCTCGAGTTGGCCGAGGAGCTGGCGCTGACCGCGCAGTGGCTGGAGCTGGACGGCGTCGAGGTGGTCGGTCGCGGCGACCTGGCCGGCCCGTTGGCCGCCGCGGTGCGCGCCGAGGCCGAGGCGATGGGGCCGTCCCTGGGGCGGCGCTCGGGTCCTCGATAGGGCGCCACGCTGCGCGCTCGGGCTGGCCGTCGTCGTCGGGTCCAGCGGTTAACCTGAGGGCGCATCCATCCCTCGTCCTCGGGAGTCCGCTCGTGCCGGAGATCGTCACCCCCCGGGTCCAGGTCATCGCCTGGACGCACTTCGAGCCACCGCCCGACGTGCCCTGGGATACCGACACTGACGGCGGTGAGGCGCTGGCCGAGTTCGCCGGACGCGCCTGCTACCAGTCGTGGAAGAAGCCGAACGCGGCCACCGCCACCAACGCCGGTTACCTCCACCACATCCTGGAGGTCGGTCACCTCTCGGTCCTCGAGCACGGCAGTGTGACGTTCTACCTCACCGGCCTGTCCCGCTCACTGACCCACGAACTGATTCGCCACCGGCACTTCTCCTACTCCCAGCTCTCCCAGCGTTACGTCCCCGAACGCAACGCCGCCCTGGTCGAGCCCGATGTCATCGCCGGGGATCCCGAGCTGCACGCCAAGTTCGTCGCGGCGGGGGAGGCCGCGATCACCGCCTACACCGAACTGCTGGAGGGGCTGGAGAAGAAGTTCGCCGACGTCGAACACGCCACCCTGCGGCGCAAGCAGGCGCGCCAGGCCGCCCGCGCGGTGCTGCCCAACGCGACCGAGACCCGCATCGTGGTCACCGGCAACTACCGCGCCTGGCGCCACTTCGTGGCCATGCGGGCCTCCGAACACGCCGACGTGGAGATCCGCGCGCTGGCCGTGGCCTGCCTGCGCGAACTGTCCCGGGTCGCACCGAACGCCTTCGCCGACTTCGAGATCAGCACGCTGCCCGACGGCACGCAGGTCGCGTCGAGCCCGATGGTCAGCGAAGGCTGAGCCGGCCCACACCGAGCGGAAGGGCTTGGCCGGAGTGGATGCCACCTTACGTGGACTGTTCGCCGGCTTGACCACGGTCGACGTGGTCCATCGGCTGGAGCGTCTACCCGGCCCGGATGAGAAGGTCACCGCCGCGCGCCAGGACGTCGTCGCCGGCGGGCCGGCGGCCAACGCGGCGTCGACCTTCGCCGGGCTGGGCGGCGTGGCGACACTGGTCACCGGGCTTGGTCGCCACCCGTTGGCCGCCGCCGCACGGGCCGATCT
>JALZBL010000105.1 GCA_030947395.1 Actinomycetota bacterium
GACCGGGGCGTCCTCGGGCAGCGCGGTTGGGTCGCTCACGTCGCACCCCCGCCGGACCGTGCGGTGGCGGCCAGGGCCGCGGTGATGTCGGGCCGCGGGTCCTCGGGCTGGGCCGCCGCGAACTGTTCGAGCGCCGAGCGGGCATCGGCCGTCATGTTCTGCGGGACGGCCACGGTCACCGTGACCAGCAGGTCACCGGCGCCCTTCTTGGTCGCCACGCCCTTGCCGCGCACCCGCAGCGTCCGGCCGGACGGCGTGCCCGGCGGAACCTTCACCCGTACCGAGCCGTCGGACGTCGGTACCCGCACGGTGGTTCCGAGGGCGGCCTCGGCGAAGGTCACCGGCACGGTGATGGTCAGGTCGTCGCCACTGCGCCCGAACAAGGCGTGGCCACCGACCTTGACGGTCACGAAGAGGTCGCCGGCGGGCGCACCTCGGCTGCCCGGAGTTCCCTTGCCGGGGATGCGCAACCGGGCCCCGTCCCGCACGCCTGGCGGCACCCGGACGGTGATCGTGCGGGTCTGGTTGGTGACGCCGCTGCCGGCGCACATCGGGCAGGGCGTGTCGATGATCTGGCCGGTGCTGCGGCACTCCGGGCAGGGTTCGCTGAAGCCGAACGCCCCCTGGTTGCGGCTGATGAAGCCACTGCCGCCGCAGCGCGGGCAGGTGCGCGGACTGGTGCCGGGGGCAGCGCCGGCACCGTGACACGTCCGGCAGGTCGCCGGACCGGTCAGGTTCAGCGGCAAGGTCGCGCCGTGCACTGCCTCGTCGAAGTCCAACGACACCTGGGCCTCGACGTCCCGGCCGCGGGTCGGCCCGGTCGCCGAGCGCGTCGTGCGTCGGGTTCCCGCGCCGAAGAGGTCACCGAAGACGTCGCCGAGCCCGCCCGTCCCGCCGGCCGCGCCGGTGCCGTTGCCGGCACCGAAGAGGTCCGACATGTCGAACGTCGTCGCGCCGCCGTTGGGATAGCCACCGGCGTTGGGCGGCGGGTAACTGCCGCCGAACCCGCCCCGGTAGGCGCCGCCGGCGAACAACGAGCGGGCCTCGTCGTACTCAGCCCGCTTCTTGTCCTCCGACAGGACGTCGTAGGCCTCGGAGATCTCCTTGAACCGCTGCTCGGCTTCGGCGTTGCCCGGGTTCTTGTCCGGGTGCAGCTCGACGGCGAGCTTGCGGTAAGCCTTCTTGATGTCGGCGGCCGAGGCATCCTTGGCGACGCCCAGCGCGGCGTAGTAGTCCTTCTCGATCCAGTCCTTGGTGCTCACCGGGCGTCACCTCCTTCTCGTTGTCACGCACGTGCTGGCTTGCCCTAGCCGGGTTCTCGTCCCGTTCTCTTCTCGGTGACCTTCGGCGACGAGGTTGGGCTATGGCGCTTCGTCGTCATCAAGCTCGCCGGTTTCACTCGCCGGCGTTTCATCGGTCCGGGTGGCGCTGGCCGGTGCCGTGACGGCGACCATCGCCGGTCGGAGCAACCGCTCGCGCAGCCGGTACCCGGGACGCATGATCGTCGTGGCGGTGGGCCCGTCGACGTCCGGCGACTCGTCGTGCATCACGGCCTCATGGATCGCCGGGTCGAACCGATCACCCGGGTGACCGAACTCGACCAGTCCGAGCGTGGTCAGCGCGCGCTTGAACTTCCCGGCGACCGCATCGAAGGCCCCGGTCAGATCGCCGTGGTCATCGGCCCGCTTGATGTCGTCGAGCAGCGGAAGCATCGCCTCGAGCACCCGGGCGGTGGCCACTTCGCCGGCCAGGAGCCGGTCGCGATCCACCCGCTTGCGGTAATTCGCGTACTCGGCGCTCAGGCGTTGCAGGTCGGCCGTGCGGTCGGCCAGCTGCGTGCGCAGATCGAGCACCTCGGCGCGCACATCGACGTCCGGCTGGCTCAACGGCTGGCTCAACGGCTGGCTCAACGGCTGGCTCAACGGCTGGCTCAACGGCTGGCTCAACGGCTGCACGCCGGCCTCGTCCGGGTCGAAGCCGGGCGCCGAACCAGCCGGGGCCGGCGCGGCGCCGGCCGGAGCGGGCGACTCGCCCGTCCCGGTCGGCGTACGCAGGTTGCCGTCGGCGTCGAACTTGCGCTTGTCGCGGATCACGACGGGCGGTTCCTCGGAATCCGGACGGCGCCCCCGCGCGCTCACCGTGCCCCCCGCTTGCCCCGGCCCAGGCGACGCTTCGCGACGCCGGTGAGCCGGGTCTGAAGCGTGCTCACTTCTTCTCCTCAGCCGGGCCCTCGTCCACGACCTCGGCGTCGACCACGGTGTCATCGGTCGTGGCCTCACCGGCCGCACCCTCGGCCCCCGGGTTGTCAGCACCTGGGCCGCCGGCGTCACCCGAAGCTCCGGCCGCGGCGGCGTTCTCGTAGAGCGCCCCACCGGCCTCCTGGGAAACCCGGGACAGCTTGTCCTGCGCCTCCTTGATGGCGGCGATGTCGCTGCCGCCCAGCGCACCCTGCAGCTGGGCCAGTGCGGTCTCCACCTCGGAACGCTTGTCCTCCGGCAGCTTGTCGCCGTTCTCGCTGAGGAACTTCTGCGTGGCGTACTGGAGCGACTCGGCCGTGTTGCGGACCTCGGCCTCCTCACGGCGGGCTTTGTCCTCGTCGGCGTGAGCCTCGGCCTCCTTCATCATGCGGTCGATCTCGTCCTTGTTGAGACCCGAGCCGCCGGTGATGGTCATGCCCTGTTCCTTCTGCGTGGCCAGGTCCTTGGCCAGCACGTGCACGATGCCGTTGGCGTCGATGTCGAAGCTGACCTCGACCTGCGGCACCCCTCGAGGAGCCGGAGCGATGCCGGTCAGCTCGAACATGCCGAGCTTCTTGTTGTACGACGCGATCTCGCGCTCGCCCTGGTAGACCTGGATCTGCACCGAGGGCTGGTTGTCATCGGCCGTGGTGAAGATCTCCGAGCGCTTGGTCGGGATGGTGGTGTTGCGCTCGATCAGGCGCGTCATGATGCCGCCCTTGGTCTCGATGCCCAGTGAGAGCGGGGTGACGTCGAGCAGGAGCACGTCCTTGACTTCGCCCTTGAGGACGCCGGCCTGCAGGCTGGCGCCCACGGCCACGACCTCGTCGGGGTTGACGCCCTTGTTGGGCTCACGGCCACCAGTGAGCTCTCGCACCGTGTCGGCTACGGCCGGCATGCGGGTCGAGCCGCCGACGAGTACCACGTGGTCGATCTTGGCGACGTCGACACCGGCGTCCTTGATGACGTTGCGGAACGGCGCCTTGGTCCGCTCGAGCAGGTCGGCGGTGATCTTCTGGAACTCGGCGCGGGTCAGCGTCTCGTCCAGGAACAGCGGGTTCTTGTCGGCGTCGACGGTGATGTAGGGCAGGTTGATCGACGTCTGCTGGCCGGAGCTCAGCTCGATCTTGGCCTTCTCGGCCGACTCCCGCAGGCGCTGCATCGCCATCCGGTCCTTGGTCAGGTCGATGCCGTGCGCGGCCTTGAACTTGTTGACCAGCCAGTCGACGATGCGCTGGTCCCAGTCGTCACCGCCAAGGTGGTTGTCCCCGCTGGTGGCCTTGACCTCGATGACGCCGTCGCCGATCTCCAGCAGCGACACATCGAAGGTGCCGCCACCGAGGTCGAAGACCAGGATGGTCTGCTCCTTGTCGCCCTTGTCCAGCCCGTAGGCCAGCGCGGCTGCGGTCGGCTCGTTGATGATGCGCAGGACGTTGAGTCCGGCGATCTTGCCCGCATCGGCGGTGGCCTGGCGCTGGGCGTCGTTGAAGTAGGCGGGGACGGTGATCACGGCGTCGGTCACCGGCTCGCCGAGGTAGGACTCCGCGTCGCGCTTGAGCTTCTGCAGCACTCGGGCGCTGATCTCCTCCGGCGTGTACTTCTTGCCGTCGATGTCGACCGACCAGTCGCTCTCGCCCATGTGGCGCTTGACCGAACGGATGGTGCGGTCGACATTGGTGACGGCCTGGCGCTTGGCCACCTCGCCGACCAGGACCTCGCCGTTCTTGGCGAAGGCCACGACCGACGGTGTGGTGCGGGATCCCTCCGAGTTGGCCACGACCTCCGGCTCACCGCCGGTCAGTATCGCGACCACGGAGTTCGTGGTGCCGAGGTCGATTCCGACCGCTCGTGCCATGGTTAATGCTCCTTCCCCACCGCGTGGGTGGGATCGTCAGTTCAGCTGGTGCGGGGTCTCGCCCGGGCGCGCTGAACGATCGTCCTCGCGCCGGGCTCTGTCAAAGGAACTGAGTCGACCCCGCTCACGTTCCCGCAATGGCTGTGACGTGGGTCACATCTCCCTGGCGGTGCCTACCTATTGATAGGTGATGAGATCCGGCCGCCGGGGCAGGGCCATCACTTCGGCCGGCGTCATGAGCTGCCCGTCCTCGCGGTAGAACAGCTTGAAGCCGGCTCCGACGCTTCGCGGGAACGCCAGCCGCCGGTAGACCTCCCGCTTGGCCGCGACACTGCCGTGACCGTCGGCGTGCAGGACCAGGGCGAGCTGCCGGTGGCGGGTGATGGCCGCGCGGTCGGGCAGCATCCTCAGGGTGAACTGGTGGACGACGAACAGTTTCTGGGGGAGGTTCTCGCGCTGGACCAGGGCGGCCAGGTAGGCCGACACGGCGTTGATGCTGGCCGCGCGGGAATGGCCGATCTCTCGGCCCGGCAGTTCACCCGGGCTGATCTTCCATTCCGGGTCCAGGGCGACACCGACCCACGGGTCGCGCAGGAACTTCGCGAACTGCTTCACCTGGGGAAGGAACTCCCCGCGTCCGGGCTGGAAGTCCAGGACCAGGAGCATCTTGTGCGCCTTCGCGACCTTCAGGTACTCCGTGACGTCGGAGGTGGGAATCGGTGCGGAATAGCTGCCGTCCCGGCCGGGACTGCCCTGGGCGACCGTGGCCACGACCTCCATGGCCGGCTGTACCGGCCGGCCGAAGCGGGTGTAGCCGGCCGAGACCCGTTCGATCGCCTGCGCCGCGTGCTCGGGTGAGCCGGCGCCGAGGATCCCCAGGGCGCGGTTGTGAGGCACGCCGTAGTAGGCGACCACCCGGTACGTCGGTAGCAGGGTGCGTCCGCCGTGGGGCAGTTGAGCCACCCGAGACCTCGGGCGGCGGACGGGTTTGATGACGGCGGGCCGGCCCGCCTTGGCCCTGGTCGGCTTGGCGCGGGTCGTCCGTGGGGCCTGGGTCGGCGTCCGAGTGAGAGTCGGGGTGAGGGTTGATCTCGGGGTCAGGGTGGACGCCGTGGTCGGGGTAGTGGCCGGCGGCGAGGACGAGTCGGCCGCCGAGACCCGCGATGCATCGCCGGCTCGGTTCGCCGGCCGGTCACCGTGGGCGCCGCTGCAGGCGGTGAGCAACAGGACCACCGCGGCGGTGGTCGCCAGCGCTGCGGACCCAGTGATCTTCACCGATGTCACCTTGCCACAGGAGCGCGGTCGTCCGGATCAAGACCGGAGCGACACGACCCACCGCCGCCGCCCGCCCGATCGGTCCCACCTGGCGACCGCGCTCTGTCGCCGCGGGGCCCGGTCTCGGTACGGTCTGCTTCATGCAGGTACAGCTTCGGCACGGTCCGGCGTTCACGATCGCCCGCTGCGTCCTTGCCGCGGGCGAGCCGCTGCGGGTCGAGGGCGGTGCGATGCTGGCCCACTCGGCCGGGATCCAGCTGCAGGCCCAGGCTCAGGGCGGGCTCATGGCCGGCCTGAAGCGCAGCGTGCTCAGTGGCGGGTCCTTCTTCGTGACCACCTACACCGCACCCCAGTCGGGCGGCTGGGTCGACGTGGCCGGCGTGCTGCCCGGTGACACGGTGCCCATCGCCATCGCCCCCGACCGGCCGTTCTTCATCAGCCGTGGGAACTGGATCGCCAACTCCTATGGCGTCGAGGTCGACTCGCAGTGGGGCGGAATGGCCAACCTGTTCGGTGGCGAAGGCGGCTTCGGCTTTCGCGCGCACGGCCAGGGCGAGGTGATCACCAGTGTCTACGGCGCGGTGGACCACATGGACCTGCAGGCCGGGGAGGTCGTGACGATCGACACCGGTCACGTCGTCGCCTACGACCTGGCCATCCAGTTCCGGATGCGCCGCGCGGTCGAGGGCAAGTCGATGCAGTCGCTGAAGACCGGGGAGGGATGGGTGTTCGACTTCGCCGGGCCGGGCCGGGTGCTGGTGCAGTCGCGCAACCCCGACGCGTTCGCCAACTGGGTGGCTCAATTCGCGCCGAGCAGCACGCCGCAGGGTGGGATCGGCGGCCTGGGCGGCCTCGGCGGCCTGCTCGGCCGCTGACGGGACTGCCCGGCGACGCCTCCGGTGCCAGGGCTGGTCGCTGCTCGACCGTTTTGCTGCACCGGGTGGGGTCGACGGGCCCGGTTAGCCGGTGACCGCGGCGATGGCGCTGCGCAGCTCGGAGGCCACGTCCAGCCCGAGGTGCCGGCCGCCGCGAACCACGAGCCGCCCGTCCACGATGACCGTCTCGATATCCGCGGCGGTGGCCGCGAGCAGCGCCTGCTCCGGCGCCGATCCGGTCGTGCGGACCGAGTCCAGCCGGACCGCCACCAGATCGGCCCGGGCTCCCACCGCGATGCGCCCGGCGTCCGGCCAGCCCAGGGC
>JALZBL010000416.1 GCA_030947395.1 Actinomycetota bacterium
GAACGGGCGCAGTCGACAAGGTGTCGGGCGGGGGCCCGCCCGTGACCAATTTCACCAGGAACGATTCCCTGTACGCACTAAACGGGCTCATCGAACTTGACCGGGCACCTCGCTGGTGACAGCTGAGGCTCGTCGGTGTTGACGAGTGCAGGCCCACCGTATTCTTCGTCGCTGGTTCTCGACGTTGCGGAACCCGAAGGCGTTGCGTCCTTGGTGTTTGGCGAGCCGGTTGTAACCCTCGGATCGGGCGTTGGAGTAGCCGGTGGTGATGGCGGCTTCGACGGCGGGCCACCAGGTTTCGACGGTCGCGGCGAGGCGGTGGACCTCCGGGGAGGTGGAGGTCGCTGCTTGGTCATAGAACCGCCACAGCCGGTGGGAGACCGTCTCACGGTCGGGGTGGGTGTCGGCTAATTCGAGTAGCCGCCGCAGGTTCTCCTTGACGGTGTAGGCGTGCAGGATCTCGATGCCGGGGTCGCCGGCGTCGATCAGGGCGTTCCAGAGTCTTGCGAACGCTTCGGGCGTGAGCCGTTCGTACCCGGTCAGTAGCCGCCGCCGGCCGGCCCATTCGGGGTCGCGTTTGCGGCCGCGCCGTCCGCGGACGTCGCGGGTGGCTCGCTGTCGGACGTCGGTGAGCATCTGGTTGGCGAGCTGGACCAGGTGGAACCGGTCGGCAACGACGACCGCGTCCGGGAGGGCGTCGGTGACCGCCCGGAGGTAGGAGGCGGACAGGTCGATGGTCACGTGGGTGATCCCGGCCCGCCACTGATCGGGCTGTGCCTGCAGCCATTCGGAGACTTTGGCGGCGGTCCGCCCGTCGACGTGGGCGAGCAGCCCGCCGGTCCCTTCGGCGTCGACGATCCCGGTGTGCCACCGGTCATGCGCGACCCGCCACCGGCTAGTGACCGGGTCCTGTTCCCACGTGATCTTTCCCCGCCGGGTCTCATCGATCCCCAACACGGACACCGACGGCAGCGGCGCGGCGAGATCCTTCTCGACGTGCGCGACGTAGGCGCGGTGCGCGACCGGCCACGAGACCCGGTAATGCTGCGCGCCTGCCAGGACGCAGGAGAACCGGTCCGCGATCCCCGCACCGCACTCCCGCCGCAGCCTGGTGGTGACCCGGGCCCGAGCCGGGACCGCCGGCAGCGACTCGGTGAACGAGCCACGCGGGCACGCCTGTTCGGTACAGCGCCAGCGGCGCTTACGCCACACCAGATTGACCGGTTCCGGCCCGTAGGGGATGTCCCGCGGCCTGGTCGTCGCATGGCCCTTCACCGACGTCGAGATCACCCCACACGACGGGCACCCCGCCGCCGCCTCCTCAGTGGTGACCACGTGCGCGACCCGCACGCTACCTTCCTGCAGGTCCACCCGCTCGACCGCTAGACCTTCCAGACCCAACAGCAGCGTGGCACCCCGCTCCACCCCACCGTGAACATGCTGAACGTGCGTAACCTGGACCAAGCCCGTGACCTCACCTTCGTGACCATGAACTGCCTTGACAACAGCCATGATCACCGAGGTCACGGGCCCCTCACGTGAGGTCAAGAAGCCCGGCGTGCCCGGTCAAGTTCGAAGAGCCCCGTAACGCTGCGCCCAGATCCTGCAGCGCGCGGGGGGGACGAACCATCCAGCCGGCGTCGCGGAAGTGACGTTTGAGCTCCCCCAGGATGGTGGGTACCGCGAAGCCAGCAAAGGGGACCCCTAGGGCAGCCTCGTATCGCCACGCCGCCTTGGCCAGCCCGAGGCGGGCCACCTGGATGAGGTCGTCCCGCTCGATCCCCCGCCCTGTGTACCGCCGAGCCACACTGTCCGCGAGACCCAGGTTGGTTAACACCAACTGCTCGCGGAGATTGGCCGCCGCAGGTGAGCCAGCCGGGACAGCGTCGAAAAGTTGTTCCGTCTCCTTGGCGACGAACCTTGAGCGTGCAGACTGCACTGGGGTCCTGGTTCGGGGGGCCGTTGTCACCCTACGGCCCCGGCATCATCGATGAACAGGGCACGCCGCGCGGCCGCGTGGGGGACTGGATGTTTGCGGGTTCGCGGTCTGGGGGTTGGAGGCCGGCGAGTTCCGGGAGCAGCGTGTGTCGCTGGCTGAAGGTGTTGATGACGGCGACGGCGACGGCGGCTAGCGGGATGCCGATGAGCGCGCCGACGGGTCCGAAGAGCGCGGCTCCGGCGATGACGGCACCTAAGGCGATGGCCGGGTGCACGTCCATGGTGCGGCGGCTGATGCGCGGGGTGAAGACGTAGTTCTCGAGCTGCTGGTAC
>JALZBL010000009.1 GCA_030947395.1 Actinomycetota bacterium
GTGCAGCGCGCCCTGATGCGCCGGATCTACTCGTAGTGCCTGCGGCGAGGGCCCCGGAGCGAGGATTCGCCGAAATTCGTGTCGCTGGCGGAGCTTCGTCGTACGAAATCCCAGGGCCGCCCCCGAATCTGGACCGGGTGCGGTCGCTCATGGGCGCAGCCGAGCTCCCCACGCGGAGCGGGCCGTCGCCCCGGGCTCCAGGCGGATGACGCCCCGACCGGTTTGGAACCCGTTCGGGGGGCAGGTCATGGGCTCGGCGCCTAGTCCACGGCGTCGACGCGGCGCTTGGAGGGTGTCGGCGGTGTAGAGCTCGATGATGGGGTAGGCCTCATCGACCCACACCTCAGCGGTTCCTTTGTCCGAGCCGGTCAAGCTGACCCACGCGCGGCCGTCGGAATCGCGGTCCAGCTCGGTGAAGGCGTAGTCGACGCGCAGGTCACCGATCCGGCGACCGGTTCGGAAGTCGAAGGCTGTGCCGGTGACGTCTTCGGTGCTGACGGGCAGGTCCCGGTCGGGGTCGGTGACGATGCGGGCGTGTGCGGCCAGCTGCAGTGTGCAGTCATCGATGAGTCCTGAGCCGGGGGAGAGGTAGGGGTGCTGCCCGCATCCGTAGGGGCAGGCACGCTCACCGACGTTGGTGGCGGTGGTCGTGACGCTCAGTCCCGCGTTGTCGAGGCGGTAGTCGATCTGCACACGCAGCAGGAACGGGTATCCCTCCAGCGGGTACAGGGTGGCGGCCATGACGATCTGGCTCTCGGATTGGCGGGTGGGCTGCCACGGCCGCCAGTGCAAGAAGCCGTGGATGGCGTTGTGTTTGTCGGGTTCCGTGAGAGCGACCTGGTAGTCGGTCCCGTCGAAGCTGTAGCGGCCGTCACCGAGCCGATTGGGCCAGGGGATCAGCGGGGCGCCGTGGGCTCCGTCGCACATTGCCTCCAGCGGATAGGGCTGCAGGACGTCCCGCTCGCCGACGCGGTAGGCGCGGATGCCGCCGCCGACCTCGACGATAGTGACGCACTGAGCGCCGGCCCGGATTTCATACTGCTCGCCGGATGGCGGAATCGGCATGACGTGACTCACCTTCCTGTCCAATGGCTCGAAGGCGCCCTGCCCAAGACCGCCCCCGTGTCAGTTGACCAGTTCTGCTAGCGATCCGGGTGCAAACTCGGAAGGGACTGCGGCCCAGGTAGCGACTACCGGCTCAGCGTCGGCGGCCTGGTCGCCAATCCGGTCTCACTGTCCCTGCCCGCCCTCGGTGAGCAAACCCAAACCACGAAACACAACTGCATCCAAGGATGGACCCCGGTGGCCGAATGGACCGGGGTGCCGCTGGCCCGACTCATGGCCGAAGTGCGCCCTGCCCGCGCCGCCCGACACATTCCCTCTGGACTGGCCTAAACGCGCAACGCCATCGATGACGGAGCCCTCCGGCACTTGCGCTGAGGTTATTTGCCGAGTCCGCTGACGCCCTTAGCGATGACCGGGACGGAGGTAACGAGAGCGGCGGTTGCCTCCACACCCATCAGGACCTTCGCGCGGGGTGAGAGTGGCATCGTGTCAGTCGGGCTGAATGCTGAAGAGTTCGTCAGGGAGACGTAGAGGTAGTCGACAAAGGTGGGGACCCAGTCGTTGCGCTGGCTAGATCCGGCTGCTACCTCAGGCGCAGTGTCGGCGTCCTCGTTCTGCGTGAACCGGAAATCGGCTAGCGCCAGGCGCTGTCTGTTCGTTCTCGTCCTCGCCACCGGCCCTCCTCGATCCAGTTCCCAGTACGCGGCGGCGAACACGATCACGTTGGTGATCCAGACTTGGCCTGCCCCGAGAAGCAGCAGCCGGCCGTGACTTGTCGAGCTACTGATCAGCTGACCGATGAGCAGGACGAGAGATACAAGATTCGTCAGAGCGATCAAGCCAATCAGAGCAACCGACATCCCGCGAGACCATCGAGAGTGTCGATCGGAGCGGTGCGGATTGGTCACCATCACCGCGACGATGAGAGCTACTTCAAGGCACGGGACCACGAACCGCGGGCCAACGATGAGTGTGTCCGGCAGCAGGCCGTAGATCGCGGCCGCGGCGAGCGCCGCAGCCGCCGCGGGCGCGCGCACCCGACCTCGGCGACCGCTATCACGTCGGGCCGTCAATTTGGATCTTGGTGTCTGCTCGTCGTCGTGGTGACCCACGTGGCCTGCCGGACTCACGAGCGACAGCGCGGACGGCTCGGCTGAGAAATCTTGAGGGTCGGCTGCCTGGCACCGGGGTCGGCGGAGCTTGAGATTGCGATGACCTCAACCCGCCGCCGTTGCGTCGCTCCTCGCCGAGTGCGTTGCATGCTCCCAGTGTCCACCCAACCGTTGCGAGTCGCAACCGTTGCGAGTACACAGGAAGTGGAGGGTGTCGTGGCTAGGCCGGCGACGCCACGAGTCGAGCATCTCGACGGGGTCCAACCAGAGAAGGAGATACAGGTGTCCGCGTTGCCGTCCTTTGCGCTGCTCATCATCTTCGTGGCGTCGGCGGGGGTGATCTGGGGTGCCGGCATCAAGCTGTCTGGCTACACAGATGTGCTGGCTGAACGGCTGCACTTGGGCGAAGCGCTCGGGGGAGTCGTGCTGCTGGCGGTCGCCACCAATCTCCCGGAGATCGCGATCACCGTAAGCGCCGCCTTGTCCGGCCAGGTCGAGATCGCAGTCGGCAACCTTCTCGGCGGAATCGCGCTGCAAACGGTGGTGCTGGTGGCTTTGGACGCCTTCGGTGTGCGTTCCCGCAAGCCGCTGACTTACATGGCTGCGAGCCTCACGCTGTTGCTCGAAGCAGCCCTGGTCATCGCCGTACTGCTGGTCGTCGTCGCAGGAACACAACTGCCGGCTCACCTGGTGGCGCTACGGTTGACCCCGGGGCCAGTGCTCATCGTCGTCTTCTGGATCGTTGGGCTGAAACTCATCAGCGGCCCCGGCAGCCGACTGCCGTGGACGGACAGCGGCGAGGCGCCCGGCAGCCAGGACAAGCCCCGCGGCCATTCTCGGACCACCAAGGAGCACGAGGCGACCTCTCGGCACGTCAGCACCGCCAAGGCCGCGACCGTATTCGGGTTCGCCGCCCTGCTGACGCTGATCGCCGGCGTCACCATCGAGCGCAGCGGCGAGTCCTTTTTCGGCAACCTCGGCCTGTCGGGCATTCTTTTCGGCGCCACCGTTCTAGCCGCCGCGACATCCTTACCCGAGTTGTCCACGGGGCTCGCGGCCGCGCGCAGCGGTGACTACAAGTTAGCGATGGGCGACATCTTTGGCGGCAACGCGTTCCTGGCGGTGCTGTTCTTGCTCGTCACCGTGATCAGCGGCAAAGCCGTCCTGCCACACGCGCAAGCCAGCGACATCTACCTAACCGCGCTCGGTGGTCTACTGACCGTCGTCTACCTGGCCGGACTGGTCTTTCGACCACAGCGCCAGCTCCTGCGAATGGGCGTGGACTCCCTCGCCGTGCTCGTCCTGTACATCCTCGGCGTCGTCGGCCTGATCAGCCTGCAATGACCACTCCCACAGGACAACAGCTTCCCCTCGCCGTCCCGGTCCTGCGATGTCGCAGTGCGGCGATGAGACGCGGACGTGCTTACTCGCAACTATTGCGCTGCGCGCCGAACCGGGCAAGGATGAGTCGACAACGGGGCACAGGCAGTCGTAGCGCCAGTCGGATGTCTCGATGCGTATCGCCGTTGTGGCTGCGCTGCGACCGGCCAGACCTAGCCGGCTGATGGCCGCGGAGGCAAACCTCCCGGCGACCACGCCGGGAGTACGGCAGCGGGCGCGGTCGGGACGTCGTGGCATCCCGCCGCCCGCCGTCGGCGGATTTGGAGAGATTGATGTCCTGGTTGGTCAGCTCCTGGACCCAGTTGGGGTATGTGGCCGCCAAAGCATCGCTCATCTATGTGACGGCCCTGCTTGCTCTGCGGGTGGGGGAGCGACGCACCCTGGCGCAGTGGACGTTGATCGACTTCGCCGCGGCGGTGGCGATCGGAGCGATCATCGGCCGCACCGCCGTGGCCAACTCGCAGTCTTATGCCACCGGCGCGGTGGCGTTGGTGACGATTGTGGCGGCGCACCGGCTGCTTAGCGTGCTCCGGTTCGCCCCGCTGGTGGGCAAGGTCGTCGATCACCGGGTCCGCGTGCTGGTCGCTGACGGAAAGGTACGCCGCAGACAGCTTCGCCTCTGTGGTCTGACGGACAGCGACCTGTTCGCAGAGTTGCGGTTGCACGGCGTCTTCACCCTCGCGCAAGTCCGCTACGCGCTTTACGAGTCCAAGGGCGGGCTGAGCATCGTTGCGGCGAACAGTGAGCCGGGCAGTTCCACGACCACCGATGCGCTGGTTCGGGAGGGGCTAAACAGTGCCACCGGATACCGGCCCGGATTGCGAACACCGTAACGGGCTGGCTAGAGCGGAGGGCCGGAGCTGCTGCGGGCTTCGCGGGTCAGCGGCTGGTGGAGCGGCGGTACTGGTAGTTGGCCAGTGGAACGAAGACCGCCAGCACTGCCGCCGCCCAGATCAGGGTGTAGATCCCGGGATGATTGAGCGCCCACCCGGTCGGATCGGGCGCATTCGGGTTCGGGTCGTTGTTGCCGAACAGGTTGCGCGCGGCCTGGGTGACCGCCGACACCGGGTTCCATTCCGCGAACACCTTCAGCGGTCCGGGCAGGGTGTCCAGTGGCACGAAGGTGTTGGCCACGAAGGTCAGCGGGAAGATCAGGATGAACGAGGCGTTGTTCACCACCTCGGGGCTGGGCACGAGCATGCCGACCCAGGCCATGATCCAGGAGATGGCGTACGCGAACACCAACAGGACTAGGTAACCGCCGACCGCCTCGAGAAACGACGTGCGTATCCGCCAGCCGACGATGAGGCCGGTCAGGCTCATAACGAACAGCACGATCAGGTTATTGACGACGTCGGACAGCGTGCGCCCGAACAGCACTGCCGACGGCGACATCGGCAACGACCGGAACCGGTCGATGATGCCCTTCTTCACGTCGTCGGCCAGGCCAGCTCCGGTGATCGTGGCGCCGAAGACGACGGTCTGGGCGAATATGCCCGCGATCAGGAATTCGCGGTAGCCCTTTCCGCCGCCCTGCTGGTCGATCGCCCCACCGAAGACGTAGGCGAACAGCAACACGAACATGATCGGCGACAGCGTGGTGAAGACCAGCAGGTCCGGCACCCGCTTGATCTTGATGAGGTTGCGCTTAGCGACGACGAAGCCGTCGAGAACCGCGGTGGATGCGCTCATCGGGTTCCTCCGGTCGCCGCTCGCTGCGCTCGGGCGACGCGGGGCAACCCGATCGCACCGGCCGGTGCTTCGATGTCATGGCTGTTCGCGCGAGCGCTCATCGGTTTCCTCCGCCCCGGGCCGCCTGAGCGGCCTCTTCTTCCTCGCTGACGTGACCGGTGAGGGTCAGGAAGACGTCATCCAGCGTGGGCCGGCGCAGACCGACGTCGTCGAGCTCGATTCCTTCGGAGTCCAGGATGCGCAGCGCGTCGGTCAACACGGCCGCGCCGCCGCTCACCGGCATCAGCAGCGAACGCCGGTTCTCCTCGGTCGACGCCGGCCCGGTGCCCAGCTTGGCCAGCACCTCGACCGCTTTCGTCAGCTGCCCGCCGTCCTTGACGGTGATCGCCAGTCGCTCGCCGCCCACCTGGCGTTTCAGGTCGTCAGAAGTCCCCTGCGCAATGACCTTGCCGTGGTCGATGACGACGATCTCGTCGGCCAGCAGGTCGGCCTCCTCCAGGTACTGCGTGGTCAGCAGCAGCGACGTGCCTTCCTTAACCAACTCCTGCAGTACCTCCCACATCTCGGTGCGGCTGCGCGGGTCCAGGCCGGTGGTGGGCTCGTCCAGGAACAGCACCGGCGGCCGGGCCACCAGGGCACCGGCCAGGTCGAGTCGCCGGCGCATGCCACCGGAGTAGGTCTTGGCCGTGCGGTCGGCGGCGTCTTCGAGCCGGAACTGGGCCAGCAGCTCCCGGGCGCGGTCGCGGCTCGGCTGCCGGCCGAGGTGGTAGAGCCGGCCGACCATCTCCAGGTTCTCCTGACCGGTGAGGTACTCATCAACCGCCGCGTATTGACCGGACACGCCGATGTGGCGGCGGACCTCGCCGGGATCGGCCAGCACGTCTACGCCGGCGACCGTAGCCGAACCCGCGTCAGGTCGGATGAGCGTAGTCAGCACCCGAACGGCGGTCGTCTTGCCTGCGCCGTTCGGGCCGAGCAGCCCCAGCACCGTGCCCTTGGGCACGCTCAGGTCCACGCCGTCCAGCGCCTTGACCTCGCCATAGTGCTTGACCAGGCCGGTCGCGGTGATGGCATCGTCGGTCATGCGCTTCCTCTTCTGCTCATGGTCGGGCGTGCGGCCGGTCATCAGGGTTGTCATGTCAGTAAAGACTGGACCACCGACACATTTTCATCGTTCGCCGGATTCGGGAGGGACCGCGCGTCGGCGCGACCTATCGGATGGGCTGATCGCGCCGGGCGTTGAATCCTCGCGGCCAGGCTGCGGCTCAGGACCCGGTGCTCTCGCGCATCACCAGCCGGTACCCGGCAGCGACGTCGCGCGGGGGGTCGTCGGAGCGGCCGCGGATGCGAAGGGCCAGCAAGTCCACCGAGATCGCCGCGATCGCGCGCTTGTCCGGCGCGACGGTGCTCAGGGTCGGCGACGTGAACCGACCGTCCTCGATGTCGTCCACGCCCATCACCGCGACGTCCTGCGGGACCCGAACCCCGCGCTCGAGCAGGGCGCGGATCGCTCCGAGGGCCATCAGGTCATTCAGGCAGAAGATCGCGTCGGGGCCTCGGCGCAGAGCCAGCAGCCGGACCGCGGCGTCGTATCCCTGCTGGCGCCGAAACGGGCCGGTGCGAACGATCAGTTTCTGATCGACCGGCCGTCCGGCGCTGGCCAGTGCCTCCTCGTAGCCGGCGAGACGCTGGGCGGCCGTGTTGACCTTGGTGTCCGCGCCGATGAACGCGATGCGGCGTCGGCCCAGCTCCAGCAGGGCGGTCGTCGCATCGCGGGCGGCGGCCACGCTGTCGATCGCGACGTGGTCGGCCCCGGTGGCCGAGAACCGTTCACCGAGCAGGACGATCGGACGCCGCCGGGCGAGGGCCGAAATGTCTTTCTGCGTCATGGCCAGGGGACTGGTGATCGATCCGTCGATCAGGTTGGCCCGCAGGCCCTCGGCGGCCTGCCGCTCGCGGATGCGGTCGCCGCCGGTCTGGTCGATGAGGACGGTCAGGCCGCGCTGTTCGGCCGCGTCCACGACGAGGCTGGCGATCTCGGCGAAGTAGGGCTCGTCGAGTACCGGAACGGCCAGTGCGATCAAGTTCGATCGCCCGGTTCGCAGGCCGCGAGCTGACAGGTTGGGCTGGTACTCGAGTCGCTCAAGGGCCGCGGTAACCCGGGCCCGCGTGGCCGCGCTGACAAAGGGGTAGTCGTTAACAACGTTGGAAACGGTCTTGATGGAGACACCGGCCAAGGACGCCACGTCCTTGAGACTTGCGGCCATTCGGGGCTCCTCGGCGAGCGGTCAGCGGGGGGTCGACCGCCGCGGCGCAAAGCTGCGCACGCCGGTCTCCGGCCCGAGATGACGCCTAGCATGCGGGCCAAACCGCCGCGGTGCAAGGCGCTGGACGGGCAGGGACCGCCGCCACCACCGCGGGCGGGGGCGTTTGCCCAAGGGCCGCCCCACGACCACCGCACGTAACAGTTCGATAACTTCAGGCCAACATCTTGACGGCCAAGTCTCTCCAACGTTGAATGCGATCGTCGGGACAGGGCCGAATCCGCGGTCCGGGTCGCATCCGTCAGCTCGACCCGGTGGCACCGCAATTCCGCGGCGGCGCTGGCCGCCCGGCGCAGCCGCACCCAGATCTTGATCCGGGTGCAGCCGCACCCAGATCCGTCCGGGTGCGGCCGCACCCAGACCTGTCCGGTACAACCGCACCCGGATCCATGCGGTGCAGCCGCACCCGATCTTTTCGAGGAGTGAATGACAGATGGTGGCAGGCAAGGGACGACGGCTGTACGTCGCGATGAGCACGGCGGTGGTAGCCGTTTCCGTGCTGACGGCGTGCTCGAAATCCGCCAACGGCAACAGCGGCAACAGCAGTAGCGCGTCTGGGACGGGCGAGGCGGCATCGGTTGGCTCGTCGGCGCCGGCCGGGGGCGGTACGGCCAACGGCTGCACCCTCGACAAGTACGGCGCCAAGAAGATCGACCTGAAGAACGCGGTCGTCGGCTTCTCCCAGTCGGAGCCAGAGACGGCCGCCTTCCGCGTGGCCGAGACCAAGTCGATCCAGGACGAGGCCAAGAAACTCGGCGTGAAGAAGCTGCTGCACACCAACGCGAACAGCCAGCTTTCCAAGCAGATCGCCGACATCCAGGACATGCTCAACCAGGGGGCCCAGTTCCTCATCGTGGCGCCGCTCAACTCGGACGGACTGCAGCCGGCCTTGGCCGCGGCCAAGGCCAAGCACGTACCTGTGCTCACCATCGACCGCAAGGTCAACGCCACGGCGTGCTCGGACTACGTCGCCTTCCTGGGTTCGGACTTCGTCAGCCAGGGCAAGCGGGCGGCCGACGCCATGATCAAGGCGACCGGCGGCAAGGCCAACGTGGCGATCCTGCTCGGGTCCTCGGGCAATAACGTCACCACCGACCGCACCAAGGGCTTCGTCGACCAGGTGAAGACGGCCGGCCCCGGCCTGAAGATCGTCGCCCAGCAGACCGGCAACTTCGCCCGTACGGACGGGCAGAAGGTGATGGAGACCCTGCTGCGCGCGAACCCGAACATCAACGCGGTCTACGCCGAGAACGACGAGATGGGGCTCGGGGCCATCGTGGCCATTGCGGCCGCCAACAAGAAGCCGGGCAAGGACGTCAAGGTGGTTTCGATCGACGGCACCCGCGCGGCCGTCCAGGCGATCGTCGACGGCAAGTACAACGCCGTGATCGAGTCCAACCCCCGCTTCGGGCCGCTGGCCTTCAAGACGGCGATGGACTTCGAGAACGGCACCGGGATCCCGGCGAATGTGATCATCTCCGACAAGCAGTACGACGCCTCGAACGCCAAGGCCAGCGTCGGCGGCGCCTTCTGATCGACGCGCCGAGTCTCCCCGCCCGGTCACTCACCGGGCGGGGAGATCGCGCGGCGTGATGGATCATCGGCACTGGTACTGCTGATCTGGCCGACGGGAGATCGGCCGACGGGAAGGGATGCGCCATGACCGAGCCGGATGGTGACCGCAGCACCCTCGAGGTGATCGACGTGGTCAAGCAGTTCGGTGGGGTCCGGGCGCTGGACGACGTGTCGTTTCGCCTGGAGCCCGGCGATATCCACGCCCTGGTCGGGGAGAACGGTGCCGGCAAGTCGACCTTGATCAAGGTGATCACCGGGGTGTACCAGCCCGATGCCGGCGAGGTCCGCCTCAACGGCGCGGCCGTGCGCTTCCCGCGCCCGGTCGACGCGCAGAACGCCGGGATCAGCACGATCTATCAGGAGGTCAATCTGATCTCCCTGCAGAATGTGGCCCGCAACATCTACCTGGGCCGAGAACCGCGCAACCGGATCGGACTGATCGACTTCGCGCGGATGAACCGCGACGCCAGCCGCCTGCTCGCCGAGTACGGCATCCACGTCGACGTCCGCCGTCCGCTGCGCTCACTGGGCCTCGGCCTGCAGCAGATGGTCGCGCTGGCCCGCGCCGTCTCGGTGGACGCACGGGTGGTGATCATGGACGAGCCGACCAGCTCGCTGGAACCGCGCGAGGTCGAGATCCTCTTCTCGGTCATCGACCTGCTGCACCGGCGCGGCGTGGCCCTCATCTACGTCAGCCACAAGTTGGACGAGCTGTTCCGGATCTGCAACCGGGTGACGGTCATGCGCGACGGCAAGGTGGTCCACGCCGGCGCCATGGCCGGGCTGAGCCGCCTCGACCTCGTCTCGCTGATGCTCGGGCGGCCCATGGCCGACGTGCGGCGCGACGGGGTCACCGAGTTCGGTGACTCGCACGCCCAGGCGGCCGAGCCCGTCCTCACGGTGCGCGGCCTGGAACGCAAACACGTGCTGCACGACGTCGGCTTCGACGTGCGCCCCGGTGAGGTGGTCGGTCTCGGCGGCCTGCTCGGCGCGGGACGCAGTGAGACGGCCAAGGCGGTGGTCGGCGCTTTCCCGCTGGACGCCGGCGAGGTCAAGGTCAACGGCAAGCCGATGCGGCGGCGGTCGGTCGCCTCTGCCCTGCGGGCGGGGGTGGTGCTGCTGTCGGAGGACCGCAAGGTGGAAGGCATCGTCCCGACCTTGTCGGTGCGTGACAACATCGCGCTGGCGGCTCTTCCGACTGTGTCGCGCCGCGGGCTGATGTCGCGCCGGAGGCAGGACGAGCTGGTCGATACCTACATGAAGCGGCTACGCATCAAGGCCTCCTCGCCGGATCAGAAGGTGACCGAGCTCAGCGGGGGCAATCAGCAGAAGGTGCTGCTCGCCCGATGGCTCAGCACGCGACCGAAGGTGTTGCTGCTCGACGAGCCGACCCGCGGGATCGACGTCGGTGCCAAGGCCGAGGTGCAGGGCCTCGTCGAGGAGTTGGCCGCGGCCGGGCTGGGCGTCGTGCTGATCTCGAGTGAGTTGGAAGAACTGATCGAAGGTTCGGACCGGATCGTCGTGCTGCGCGACGGCGCCGTCGCCGGAGAACTCACCGGAGCACAGGTCAGCGAGGCCGCCCTGATGGACGTGCTGGCCGCGGGCGCCGATTCCGCGGGTGCCGAGCCGGCCGCCGAGGCCGCCGGCGATCAGGAGGTGACGGCCCGGTGACCGTGCTCGCCGCCGTCCGCCGACGCACCCGCTTCGACACCGCGTGGCTGCAGGACAACGGGGTGTACGTCGCCCTGGTCGGGATCCTGGTGATCGACCTGGCGCTCAACCCCAGCTTCGTCTCGCCGGGCAGCCTGCGCACTCAGCTGATCCAGGTTGTCCCGGTGATAATCGTCTCCCTCGGCATGGCCCTGGTGATCGGCACCGAGGGCATCGACCTCTCGGTCGGCGCCGTGATGGCCTTGGCCACCGCCCTGCTGCCGCTCTATCTCGGCTACGGCGTGGTCGGCGGCGTGCTCGTCGCGCTGGCCATCGGCGTGGCGGTCGGTGCGTTGAACGGTTGGCTGGTCGCGGTGATCGGGGTCCAGCCGATCGTCGCCACCCTGGCCCTGCTGGTCGGCGGTCGTGGTCTGGCCAACGTCATCGGGGGCGCCCAGAAGGACATCCACGACCGCACCCTGATCGACTTCGGCGGAGGTCAGCTGGTCGGCATCCCCGACATCGTGATCCTGGCTGCGGTGCTGGCCGCTCTCGTCGCCTTTCTGGTGCGCCGGACCACCTTCGGGCGGCAGCTGGTGGCCGTGGGCGGCAACCGGGTAGCCAGTCAACTGGCCGGGTTGCCGGTCCGCCGCGTGCTCATCACCGTCTACGTCCTGTCCGGCCTGCTGGCCGCTATCGCTGGCGTGGTGGCCACGGCTCGCCTGCAGGCCAGCACGCCGGACCAGCTCGGACTCAACATCGAGCTGTCGGCGATCACCGCCGTCGTCGTCGGTGGCACCCCGTTGTCCGGCGGCCGGGTGCGCATCCTGGGCACGGTTACCGGGGCCTTCCTCATGCAGCTCATCCAGTCGACGTTGATATCGGAGAACCTCAAGGACTCGGTGACCCAGATGGTGCAGGCGGGCATCATCATCGCCGCGGTCTACGTTCAGCGCTCGAGGCAGACGTGAGCACCACCGCCGACGGAACCAGCGGCGCCGAGGCCGTATCGATCGCCGAGGAGACCGGCCCGGGACTCGGTGAATCGCGCCGCGAGGTCATCGCCTCGACCGTCCAACGGCGCGGTTCGCTGGTCGTGCTTGCGCTCACCGTCTTGGTCGCCTCGCTCTACTTCACCTCGTTCTTCACGCAGGGCAACCTGACCAACATCGTGCTGCAGAACTCCTTCCTCGCGGTGGTCGCGCTCGGGATGACGTTCGTCATCCTTACCGGCGGCATCGATCTCTCGGTCGGTTCGGTGTACGCCCTTGGCGGGGTCATCGCGGCCTGGGGAGCCGGCCACAACACGCTGCTGGCCTTCGTCGCGCCGCTGCTGGTCTGCGGCGCGATCGGTCTGCTCAACGGTCTGCTGGTCGAGCGGGCTGGCTTGCCGCCGTTCATCGTCACTCTGACCACGTTGTTGTTCGCGCGCGGGTTGCTGCTCTCGCTTACCCATGAGGGCTCGAAGACCTACATCATCCCGACCGGGTCGTCGTTCGCGACGATGGGCCAGGGCACTCTGTTCACCCTCGGCTACCCGATCTACATCGCGCTGGCCCTTTTCGCCGTTGGCACCGTCGTGCTGCAGCGGACCGCGTTCGGACAGAACGTCCTGGCCATCGGCAGCAACGAGGACGCGGCCCGGCTGATGGGCCTCCCGGTGCCGCGAACCAAGATCCTCATCTACGTGATGTCGAGCCTGCTGGCCGGCTTCGGCGGCATGATGGCGGCCGCCCAGGCATCATCCGGCGTCACCATCGTCGGGGTCGGCCTGGAACTCAGCGCGATCTCGGCGGTGGTCATCGGTGGAACCCTGCTCTCCGGCGGGGTGGGCACCACCGGCGGAACGATCGCCGGCGTGCTGCTGTTGGGCGTGATCCAGAACATCATCAACCAGATCGGCAGCCTCCAATCCTCCTACCAGGCCGTGGTCAACGGGGCCTTCCTGGTCGTGGTTGTCGTAATCCAGACGTTCCTGAGCCGACGACAGCGCCTGTGAGCGCGCCGTGACCGTGGCCCCCCGCAGCGCGCAGGACGTCGATCGAGTCGAGGCCGGCGAGAAGCTCGAGCGGCTGCGGTCCCTGATGGGCGAGCGCTACGACGTGATCGTGCTGCGCAGCCCGGAGAACGTGGCCTGGCTGTCCGGCGGCGCGCGCACCTACGTCCAGGTCAACGCCGCGGTCGGCGTGGCCGCGGTGGTCGTCACCAGCTCCGACGTCGAGGTGGTTACGACGGCCAACGAGGCCCCGCGGCTGCAGGAGGAGGAACTCGACCGGCTCGAAGCCAGCTGGCGGGTCGTGCCCTGGTGGGAGGACATGGCGCTGGAACTGCCCCGCGGTACCCGGGTGGCGTCCGACGTCGCCTACCTCGGTGCGGTGGGAGTCGACGTTGCCCCGGTTCGACTGCCACTCACGCCAGGGGAGATCGAGCGCTATCGGAACCTGGGCGGCGATGCGGCCGAGGCCCTGACCGAGGCGGCGCGGTCGCTGTCGCCGGACGTGAGCGAAAACGGCGCCGCGGCGCGCGTGGCCGCGCAGCTGCTGGCTCGCGGCGTGGACCCGGTGGTGCTGCTCGTCGCCGGCGCGTCTCGACGGCTGCGGCACCGTCACGCCCTGCCGACGGCGCAGCGGCTGGGCGAGCTGGCGATGGTGACCGTGTGCGGCCGGCGGGGTGGGTTGATCGTCAACCTCACCCGCATGGTGGCCTTCGGCCGACCGGCGCCGGCGGAACTGCAGCGCTACCGGGCGCTGGAGACGGTGGAAGCGGCTTTCCTCGGGGCCAGCCGGCCCGGCGTGACGTGGCGGCGCGCATTCCTCACCGGTTGCCGGGCCTACCTGGATGCCGGCTTCGATGAGCACGAGTGGATGCAGCACCATCAGGGCGGCCCGACCGGCTATCAGCCGCGGGAGTACCTGGCCACGGCCCGCTCGACGGCGACGATTGTGGACGGGCAAGCGCTGGCGTGGAACCCGACGGTGCCCGGGCTGAAGCTGGAGGACACGGTGTTGGTCCGGGCCGACGGGCTCGAGGTCCTCACCGCCGACCCGGCCTGGCCGACCCACCGCTGCGCCGGGTTGGCGCGCCCGCAGATCCTGACGCTGTCCTGACTGCCTTCCCGACGCTGTCCTGCCGGGACCGGCGTCGGCCGTAATCGCCCGGCCTCGGGCGGTAGCCGCCGGGCCGAAGGGCCGGGCTCAGTTGATCTGGCGCTCGTGGCCTTGCCAGAACGGCTGGCGCAACTTGAACTTCTGCAGCTTGCCGGTGGCGGTGCGGGGCAGCTCGTCGCGGAACTCGATGCGTTTGGGGCACTTGTAGCCGGCGAGCTCGGTTCGGCAGTGCACGACCAGCTCGGCCTCGGTCACCGGTGAGCCGTCGGTCACGACCAGGGCGGTCACCAGCTCGCCCCACTTCTCGTCCGGGATGCCTATGACCGCGACCTCCTTGACCGCCGGGTGGGAGCTGAGCACGTCCTCGACCTCGATGGAGCTGACGTTCTCCCCGCCCGAGATGATCACATCTTTCTTGCGGTCGGCGATCACCAGGTAGTTCTCGTCGTCCAGGTGCCCACCGTCGCCGGTGTGGAACCAGCCGCCGGCCTGGGCCGCAGCGGTGGCCTCGGGCTGCTCCCAGTATCCGGCCAGGTTGTGGTTGCTGGCGGTGAGCACCTCCCCGTCGTCGCCGACGCGCACGCGCACCCCGATGGTGGGGGCACCGGCGCGGCCCAAGCGGCGGGCCTGCTCGTGCGGGTCGAGGCCGGTCCACTCCGAGCGCATCCGGCTCATTGTCACCAGCGGGGAAGTCTCGGTCAGCCCGTAGATCTGGATGAACTCCCAGCCCAGCTCGGCCCGGACCCGCTCGATCGTGCGGGTCGGCGGCGGGGCTCCGGCGACGATCACCCGCACCCGGTCGCGGCCCGGCACCGGGCCGTCCCAGGTGCCGGCCGCGTCGAGCACGGCATTGACGACGGCCGGCGCGGCGCACAGGTAGGTGACGCCGTGCCGCTCGATGCGGCGCAGGATCTCGGCTCCGTCGATCTGGCGGATGACGACGTGACGCACGCCCAGGCCGGTGGCGGCGAACGGATGACCCCAGCCGTTGGCGTGGAACATCGGCAGCGTGTGCAGGTAGACGTCGGCGTCGTTCACCCCGGCATGCAGCGCGAACGTCACCGCGTTCAGCCACAGCGCGCGGTGGGTCAGCTGGACGCCCTTGGGCCTAGCCGTCGTACCCGACGTGTAGTTGATCGTTGCCGTGGCGCCCTCGTCGGCGTTCCACGGCCGCGGCTGCGGGTCACCCCCGCCGGAGATGTCGAACAGTTCCTCGTCGCTGTCGCCCAGCGCAAAGGCGTGCCGGACGCCGGCGCCCGAGACGAGTTCGGCGACGGCGGGGTCGTAGAGCACTACTTCGGCGCCGCAGTGGCCGAGGATGTACTCGATCTCGGCCCGCGCGAGGCGGAAATTCACCGGCACGAGAATCCGGCCGTGGCCGGCGACGCCGAAGAACGAGCTCAACATCCGGGCGCTGTTGTGCGACACGATCGCCACCCGCGCGCCGGAGGGCACCTCGAGCCGGTCGAGGCGCGCGGCCAGGGCACGGGAGCGGCGGGCCAGGTCCCGATAGGTAACCTCCCCCCAGCCGGCGGCCGGCTGCACCGGCTCGTCCACGACGCCGATCCGGTCGCCGTAGATGTCGGCCGCGCGGTCGAGGAAGTCCTGGACGGTCAGCGGATAGAACATCAACCGGCTCCCTTCGCGCCCCCCGGGGGACGGGTGCTCGACGTCAGATCCAGCTCTGGAACCACATATGCGCGCGCCAGCTGCTGAGGCTGATCGGGAAGTTGGTGAAGATCGGGAACATCCAGACGAAGTCGGCGACGACGGCCCCGAGGTAGACCGCCACCGCGAGTACGCGCCAGTTCGGGCGGTACCAG
>JALZBL010000417.1 GCA_030947395.1 Actinomycetota bacterium
CACCTGCACCTGCCGGCCGGCTTCGAGCCGCGCGCCACTGCGCTCCTCGCGCGGGCCGAACGGCTGGGCGATGCCCTCGACCTGGCCCTGGCCGACGACCGGGGCGGAGCCGTAGATCGCACCGGCATCTCCACCCGTACCGAAGCGCTGCAGCAGCTGGCCGGCGTGGTCCGCCGGGCCCGGCTGGTCGCCTACAACGGCGGGGTCGGGAAGGGCGCTCGGCCCTGACCGCCCGGCCCTGACCGCTCCGCCCGATCGTTGGCAAGGAGGTCGTCGATATGCGCGTGCTAGTGACCGGCGCGACCGGCTACATCGGCGGCCGCCTGGTGCCCGAGTTGCTCGCTGCGGGTTATCAGGTGCGGGCCATGACCCGTAGCGAAGGGTGGCTGCGGGACGTCGCGTGGGCCGGTCAGGTGGAAGCCTGCACGGCCGACGTTCTCGATGAAGCCACGCTGCCCTCAGCGCTGGCCGGGGTCGATGTCGCGTACTACCTGATCCACTCGATTGGCTCCGGCGCGAACTTTGCCGACCGCGATCGGCAGGCCGCGACCAGCTTCGCGCGGGCGGCCGCGGCGGCCGGGGTGCGTCGCATCGTCTATCTCGGCGGCCTCTCCGACAAAAACGGCGCCGGCCTGTCCGAGCACCTGGCCTCGCGGGCCGAGGTGGGACGCATCCTGCTGAACTCGGGAGTGCCGACCGCCGTCCTGCGCGCGGCCATGATCATCGGCAGCGGCTCGGCGTCGTTCGAGATGCTGCGCTACCTCACCGAGCGGCTGCCGGTGATGATCACGCCTCGCTGGGTGGGCACGCGCATCCAGCCCATCGCCGTGCGCGACGTGCTGCGCTATCTGGTCGGGTGCGCCAAGTTGCCGCCCGAGCTGAACCGGGGTTTCGACATCGGCGGCCCCGACATCTTGACCTACCGCGACATGATGCTCGGCTTCGCCGAGGTGGCCGGCCTGCGGCGACGCATAGTCGTGCCAGTGCCCTTCCTCACCCCAGGTCTGTCGAGCCACTGGGTGGGGCTCATCACGCCGGTACCGTCGGTGCTCGCCAAGCCACTGATCCGATCGTTGACGACCGAGGTGGTCACCCGAGAACACGACATCGCCCGCTACGTACCCGATCCCGACGGTGGCCTGCTCCCGTTCGACCGGGCCATCGCCCTGGCGCTGCAACGCGTCCAGGAGGCCCGGGTCACCACCCGGTGGTCGGAGGGCGAATGGGAGGGTGCCCCGAGCGATCCGCTGCCCACCGACCCGCACTGGGCCGGAGGCACGCTTTACGCCGACGACCGCACACGGGTCGTGTCGGCCTCCCGGGAACGTGTCTGGTCGGTGATCGAGGCCATCGGCGGGGCCAACGGGTGGTATTCCTTCCCGCTGGCCTGGACGGTCCGCGGCGTGCTCGATCGGGCCGTGGGCGGCGTCGGACTACGCCGTGGGCGCCGCGACGCCGCCCATCTGCGGGTCGGCGACGCGCTGGACTGGTGGCGGGTGGAGGCGATCGAGCCGGGGCGCCTGCTCCGACTGCGCGCCGAGATGCGGGTGCCGGGCCTGGCCTGGCTCGAGTACGCGCTCGAGGATGCCTCCGGCGGCGGCACCGAGGTCCGGCAGCGAGCCACCTTTTACCCGCGCGGGCTGGCCGGCCGGGTCTACTGGCAGGCGATCAAGCCGTTCCACGCCTTCGTCTTCGCCCCGATGCTGCGCAACCTCGCCGCGACGGCCGAAGCCGGGTCTCCCGTCCGGGCCGGCTGACCACCAACTCAGCCGGCCGGTGGGGGCAAGCCGCCGCTGCGGTCGAAGCCTCGGGCCGGTCGACGGCCCGGTTGGCAGCAGCCGCGCTCCCACGGACACGTGTCCCAGGACGGGCCCATCGGACCCACGGCCCGCCTGACGCCAGCGCCGAGGCGCTCCTGCACCAGCTCGCGCACGGCGGCCACGAAATCCGGGTGGGTGCCTGCGGTCTCGGCCCGGACCAGTCGCAGCCCCAGCTCGGCCGCCGTCGCCCGGGCTTCGTGGTCGAGGTCCCACCGCACCTCGAGGTGGTCGGAGACGAACCCGGTGGGCGCCAGCACCACGTCGCGAGCACCGCCCGCGGCCAGCGCGCGGAGGTGATCGTTGACGTCGGGCTCCAGCCAGGGCACCTGCGCCGGCCCGGAGCGGGACTGCCACACCAGGTCGAACCGGGCTCGCGGCCCGCGGACGGCCTCGGCGACGAGGCGGGCCGTTTCGTGCTGCTGGCGCGAGTACAGGTGCCCG
>JALZBL010000010.1 GCA_030947395.1 Actinomycetota bacterium
GTGCCCGACCGGGACAACCGGCAGTGGTACCGCGGCGCGCGCGCTTCGTCGGGCCGGGTCCTCGGAGTCGCCGCGGTCGGGACGGTGTGCGCCGGACTGGCCGGGGCGGCGGTCGGGTGGTCACCGGCGTGGCCGGCCTGGTTCGCCCTGGCCGTCGTGTTAACGCCGCTGGCAGTTATCGACGCCGAGCACCATCGCCTGCCCGACCGCCTGCTGGGCTCCGGGTATCTGGCCGGGGCGGGGTTGCTGGCCGGTGCGGCGCTGGCCGAGCACGACGCCGGCCGACTGGTGCGCACCGCGACGTGCGCGGCGGTGGCCTACGCCGCCTTCCTCGTCATGCACCTGGTCTCCGCGCGCTCGCTCGGCCACGGCGACGTCAACCTGGCCGGGCTGCTCGGCGGGTATCTCGGCTGGCTCGGCGTTGGCCAGGCCGTGATCGGCCTCTACGCCGGCTTCGTGATCGGTGCGCTGGCGGCCGGGGCACTGCTGGTGGCCCGTCGAGCGCACTGGCGCAGCGAGTTCGCCTTCGGCCCCGCGCTCATGCTCGGCGCTCTGCTCGTCGCCGCCTTCGGCTGAGCGCGAACCGGAAGGGCGACTACCCGGGTGGGTGACGCCCCGGGTGAGAGAATCCAGGGCGTGTTGCGTTGGATCACCGCCGGGGAGTCGCACGGGGTCGCCCTGGTCGGCGTGATCGAGGGGCTGCCGGCCGGCGTTGAGATCACGACCGCCGACGTGGCCGCCGCCCTGGCCCGGCGCCGCCTGGGCTACGGCCGGGGGGCGCGGATGAAGTTCGAAGCCGACGAGGTGGAGCTCACTGCGGGCATCCGGCACGGAAGCACGATGGGTGGCCCGGTCGCGATCCGCGTCGGCAACACCGAATGGCCAAAGTGGGAGACGGTGATGGCCGCCGACCCGGTCGACGCCGACCGGCTCGCCGCCCAAGCCCGCAACGCCGCGCTGACGCGACCACGGCCGGGGCACGCCGATCTGGTGGGCATGCAGAAGTACGACCTGGACGATGCGCGGCCGGTGCTCGAGCGGGCCAGCGCCCGCGAGACCGCGATGCGGGTCGCCCTGGGCACCGTGGCCGCCCACTTCCTGCGCCAGAGCGTCGGGGTCGAGGTGCTCAGCCACGTGGTGGAGATCGGGTCGGTGCGAGCACCGGCCGGCGTGGTTCCCTTCCCGGGCGACACCGAGCGGGTCGACGCGTCCGAGGTGCGCTGCCTGGACCCGAACGCCTCCGCCGCGATGATCGCCCTCATCGACGAGACCAAGCGGGCCGGTGACACGCTCGGCGGAATCGTCGAGGTGGTGGCGCACCACGTGCCGCCCGGGCTCGGCAGCCACATCCAGTGGGACCGGCGGCTCGACTCCCGGCTGGCCGCCGCCCTCATGGGCATCCAGGCGATCAAGGGGGTGGAGGTCGGGGATGGCTTCGAACTGGCTCGCACTCCCGGGTCCCGCGCCCACGACGAGATCGGTCGAGATGTCGGCGGCACGATTCGCCGCCGGTCACAGCGCTCCGGCGGCACCGAGGGCGGCATGTCCACCGGGGAGATGCTGCGGGTGCGGGCGGCGATGAAGCCGATCTCGACCGTGCCCCGCGCCCTGGCCACCGTCGACATCGCCACTGGCGCCGACGCGGTCGCCATCAACCAGCGCTCGGACGTGTGTGCGGTACCGGCGGCCGGCGTGGTCGCCGAGGCGATGGTCGCGCTGGTCCTGGCCGAGGCGGTGCTGGACAAGTTCGGCGGCGACTCGATCACCGAGACCCGGCGTAACGTCGCCGGCTACCTGCACCGGCTGGCCGAGCGGGACCTCGTCACGGGTGAGGCGGTGTCGTGACCGGCGCAGCGTCGACGCCGCGCCCGCCCGGCGCCGCTGCGCGGGCCGTCCTGATCGGATTGCCCGGGGCCGGTAAGTCGGGTGCCGGGCGGCGGCTGGCCGATCGGCTCGGCGTGCCGTTCGCCGACTCCGACGCCCTCGTCGAAGCCCGGGCCGGACGTCCGGTCGCCGAACTGTTCGCGGTCGACGGCGAGCCGACCTTCCGGCGGCTGGAGGCGGCGGTGATCGCGGAGGCACTGGCCGGGTTCGACGGTGTCCTCTCTCTCGGCGGCGGGGCGGTGCTCGAGGCATCAACGCGCCACCTCTTGCGCGCGAGCGGCGTTCCCGTCGTACACCTGGTGACGACGGTGGCCGCGGCCGTGCGGTACACCCGCCAGGGTGAGCGCCCGCTGTTGCCGGCGGACCCAGCGGCCGCGCTGGAGCGACTCCTGGTCGAGCGGGCGCCGTTCTACGACGAGGTGGCCACTACGCGGGTGACGACGGGCGGGCGCCCCTGGGCGGACATCGTCGCGGACCTGGTCGCGGCCGTGAGCGCCCCGGTCGAACCGGTGCCCCGGTGAGCCTCCCGGTCACGCCCGACCCCACCCGCATCACGGTGCCCGGTCCGGCGCCGTACGAAATCGTGATCGGCCACGGGTTGCTCGGCGAGCTGACCCAGCTGGTCCGCTCCAGCGGCGCGGCGGGAGCGCCGGCCGAACGGGTGGCCGTCATCCATCCGCCGACCATGCGGGCCACCGCCGAAGCCGTACGCGACGACCTGGCCGGCGACGGGCTCGACGCCCACGTCGTCGAGGTGCCCGACGGCGAGGACCAGAAGACCGTGCCGGTCGCGGCGTTCTGCTGGGACGTGCTCGGCCAGATCGGGATGACCCGCTCCGATGTCGTCGTCGGTCTGGGCGGCGGAGCGACGACTGACCTGGCCGGCTGGGTCGCCGCGAGCTGGCTGCGGGGAGTGCCGGTGGTCCAGGTGCCGACCACCCTGGCCGGCATGGTCGACGCCGCGATCGGTGGCAAGACCGGCGTGAACACCGACCGCGGCAAGAACCTAGTCGGTGCCTTCCATCCACCGGCTGGCGTCCTGTGCGACCTGACCACCCTGTCGTCGCTGCCGGTCAACGACTACGTGGCCGGCCTGGCCGAGGTGGTCAAGTGCGGGTTCATCGCCGACCCGACGATCCTGGAGCTGATCGAGCGCGACCCGGCGGAGTCGGCGCGACCCGGAGGCGGCGTCGAGCGGGAGCTGATCGAGCGCTCGGTGCGCGTGAAGGCCGAGGTGGTCGCCGAGGACCTTACCGAGCAGGGTCGCCGGGAGATCCTCAACTACGGCCACACCCTGGGCCACGCGATCGAGCGGGCCGAGAAGTACCGCTGGCGCCACGGAGCGGCGGTCTCGGTCGGGCTCGTCTACGCCGCTGAGCTGGCCCGTGCGCTCGGCCGCCTCGACGACGCCACCGCCGACCGGCACCGGGCCGTACTCACCGCGCTCGGCCTACCGACCAGCTACCGTGCCGGTGCATTCGACGCACTGCTGGCGTCCATGCGCATCGACAAGAAGGCCCGGGGCAGCAGCATCCGCTTCGTCGTCCTGGACGGGCTGGCCCGCCCCGGACGGGCCGACGACCCGGACCCGGTCCTGCTTGCCGCGGCCTACTCGGAGGTGTCGTCATGACCGCATCGGAGCGCCGACCGGTACTGGTGCTCAACGGTCCCAATCTCGGCCGGCTCGGCATCCGTGAACCCGAGGTCTACGGCCGCACGACGTATGCCGAACTCGAGGCGCTGTGCATCAGCGGTGGTCGCGAACTCGGCCTCGACGTCGAGGTCCGCCAAAGCGATGACGAGGGTGAACTGCTGCGCTGGCTGCACGAAGCCGCCGACTCCGCCACCCCCGTGGTGCTCAACGCGGGGGCGTGGACCCATACCTCCGTCGCGGTGGGCGACGCCTGCGCCATGCTCACCGCCCCCCTGATCGAGGTCCACATCAGCAACGTGCACCGGCGGGAGGCCTTCCGTCACCACAGCTACGTGTCCACCCACGCCACCGGCGTGATCGTCGGGCTCGGCGTGGAAGGCTACGTGCTGGCCCTGTCTTGGCTGGCGGCCCGCCCGGCCGAGTGATGCATCAGCGCAGACCGACGCAGTCGAGTTGCCAGAACAGGTCGGAATAGACCAGGGCACCGGACATCGACCGCTCGTAGCCGGGCAACCGCACCACCTGGAAGGCCGGGGCCGGTATCCGGACCGACGGCGCGCTGAACCCGAGTCGTTCCGCGGCCCGGAAGCCAGGCCGGCCGGCGCAGGGTCACCTCCATGGCCGGTGATCGTAGGTGAGCCCGTGTGGATCCGGCACCGCAGTTCCTGCGCCGGGCACGGCCTAGACTGGACGTTCACGCCGGCCGCGCGAGTCACGCCGCCGGTCGCAATCACCGCAATCGAGCTGGGAGAACGCGCACCGTGGCGACCACGAACGACCTGAAGAACGGCCTCGTCCTCAACCTGGACGGGCAGCTGTGGACGGTAACCGACTTCCAGCACGTCAAGCCGGGCAAGGGCGGGGCCTTCGTCCGGTCGACGCTGAAGAACGTGCTCTCGGGCAAGGTGGTCGACCGCACGTTCAACGCCGGGACCAAGGTCGAGACGGCCACCGTCGACAAGCGGTCGATGAGCTATCTCTATCAGGATGGCGCCGATTTCGTCTTCATGGACGGCGCGAGCTACGAGCAGATGACCGTGCCCGCCGCCACGGTCGGCCCGGCGGCGGACTACCTGCTCGACAACGCCGAGGTCACCGTGGCGGTGCACGACGGCGTCCCGCTGTTCATCGAGCTGCCGATCACCGTCGAGCTGGTCATCGCCCAGACCGATCCCGGCCTGCAGGGCGATCGCTCCACCGGCGGCACCAAGCCGGCCACCCTGGAAACCGGGGCCCAGATCCAGGTACCGCTGTTCGTCGGAACCGGCGAGAAGGTCAAGGTCGACACCCGCGACGGCCACTACCTGGGCCGCGTGAACTAGCTGTGCCACGTCGAAACGCGGCCACCCCGCGATGAGTGCCCACAGACGCAACCCCGACGCGATGAGCGCTCGCGTGAAGAGACCCAGCGCCGAAGGCGCCTCGATCACCGGCGCTGCGCCGAGCGCAGCGCGCGTGGACGACGATGCGCGTGTCAGTGAGCGCAGAAAGAAATGAGCGCTAGGACTAAGGCCCGTAAGCGGGCGCTGGACGTGCTCTATGAATCCGATCTGCGCGGCACCGACGCCGTCGCCACGCTGGCCGAACGGGTGGCGCTGGCCGATCCGCCGCTGAACGAATACACCGTGGAGCTGGTGCAAGGAGTCAGCGCCAGCCGGTCGCGGATCGACCAGATCCTGAGTGAGTCCGCCGAGGGTTGGACGGTCGAGCGGATGCCCGACGTCGACCGGGCCATCCTGCGCCTTGGCGTCTTCGAACTGCTCTGGCGCGACGACGTTCCGGACGCGGTGGCGATCGACGAGGCGGTGGAGCTGGCCAAGTCGCTGTCGACCGATGAGTCGCCGCGCTTCGTCAACGGCGTGCTCGGACGGATTGTGCGCTCCCGTCCGGCCACCGGTCGGACGGCGGGAACCGACCCGGCTCGAAGCGAGCGGGGGGCAACCAAACCGAGTGGAACTGACCCCGGCGCTGCGCTCACCACGGTCGGCGAGTCCGACTGATACTGTCGGCGACGACCTGATCCTTTAACGCCCGTCCCGTGAGGCGGGCAAGGAACCTGACGAGGTCGGATTGACTGACGCTGTCACGCCCACGTTCTCCGGGGCACCGCGCGGAAAGCCACCCGCGACGCACGAGCAATCGGGTGATCCATCGAGCGAACGCCGCATCATGTCCGACACCGACGTCGCCCGAACGGTGGACCGTATCGCCCACCAGATCATCGAGAAGCTGGCCGGTTCCACCGACGCCGTGCTGATCGGCATCCCCACACGGGGCGCCACCCTGGCCCACCGCCTGGCCGCGCGCATCGCCGCCTTCGGCGGAGGTGACCTCCCGGTCGGCATCCTCGACATCACCTTGTTCCGCGACGACCTGCGCCGGGTCGGCGTGCGCCCCCTGACCGAGACGGTCGAACCGGCCGGCGGGATCGACGGCAAGCTGGTGATCCTGGTCGACGACGTCCTGTTCAGCGGCCGGTCCACCCGGGCCGCCCTGGACGCCTTGCGCGAGCAGGGGCGCCCCCGGGCGGTACAACTGGCCGTGCTGGTCGACCGAGGACACCGTCAGCTACCGATCCGGGCGGACTACGTCGGCAAGAACCTGCCGACCACCCGGGGCGGCAGCGTGCGGGTGCGCCTGGCCGAGACCGACGGTGAGGACTGTGTCTACGTCTCGGAAGGGACGCGCTGATGATGAGCGACCTCCTCGGCCCGGGAACGGAGACGAATAGCCCCGCCGCCGACCCGGTTGGCCCCGGAGCAGGGCGACTCGCCGGCCGAGACCCTGCTGCGGGGGCAACCAGCCGGCACCTGCTGTCGGCTGGGCACCTCGATCGCGAGGCCGCGGTGCGCATCCTCGACACCGCGGAGCAGCTCGACCGCGCGCTGTCCGGCCGGGAGGTCAAGAAGCTGCCGACGCTGCGCGGGCGCACCGTCGTCAACTTGTTCTACGAGGACTCGACGCGGACCCGTACGTCCTTCGAGCTGGCGGCCAAGCGACTGTCGGCCGACGTCGTCACCTTCTCGGCCAAGGGGTCGAGTGTGTCCAAGGGGGAGTCGCTCAAGGACACCGCCCTGACCCTGGAGGCCATGGGGGCCGACGCGGTGGTGATCCGCCACTCGCTGTCCGGGGCCGCGGTGCGGCTGGCGACGTGGGTCCGGGGCAGCGTGATAAATGCCGGCGACGGCACCCACGAGCACCCGACCCAGGCCCTGCTCGACGCGTTCACCATCCGGCGTCGGCTGCGCAACGGCACCGGTGATCTGAGCGGCCTGCGGGTGACGATCGTCGGCGACGTCCTGCACTCGCGGGTGGCCCGCTCGAACGCCTTGCTGCTGACCACGCTCGGCGCATCGGTGTGCTTCGTCGCACCGCCGACCTTGCTTCCGGCCGGCATCGAGAGCTGGCCGGTCACGTTCGGCTACGACGTCGATGCGGCCCTGCCCGGCTCGGACGTGGTGATGATGCTGCGGGTGCAGCGTGAGCGGATGGACGGTGGATTCTTCCCCAGCGCCCGGGAGTACTCGCGCCGTTACGGCCTGGACGCCCGGCGGGTGGCGATGCTTGGCGAGCCGGCCATCGTGATGCATCCGGGTCCGATGAACCGGGGGATGGAGATCGCGGCGGAAGTGGCCGACGACCCAAAGCGCTCGACGATCGTCGAGCAGGTGGGCAACGGGGTGAGCGTGCGGATGGCCGTGCTCTACCTCTGGCTCGGCGGAGGCGACAGCGAGTGAGTATCGCAGCGAGCGCCAGCGAGCAAGGCGCGCAGCGAGCGCGGAGCCGACCCGTCGAGCACGGAGGCGACAGCGAGTGAGCGTGCTGATCACCGGCGTCCGCCCGTACGGCGAGGATCCGGTCGACGTGCTGATCGAGGGTGAGCGCATCGCGGCGATCGAAGCCTCGCTCGGCGCTCCCGCGACGGACGCCGACGACGTGATCGACGGCGCCGGGCTGGTGCTCCTGCCCGGCCTGGTCGACCTACACGTGCACCTGCGCGAACCCGGCCGCGAGGACGCCGAGACCGTGGAGACCGGGTCGGCGGCGGCAGCGCTGGGTGGCTTCACCGCCGTCTTCGCCATGCCCAACACCGACCCCGTCGCCGACACCGCCGGCGTGGTGGAGCAGGTCTGGCGCCTGGGCCGCGAGGCCGGGCTGGTCGACGTCCAGCCGATCGGCGCGGTGACCGTGGACCGGGCCGGCACCCAACTGGCCGAGCTCGGGGCGATGGCCGACTCGGCGGCACACGTGCGGGTCTTCTCCGATGACGGCTCCTGTGTGGCCGATCCGGCCCTGATGCGGCGCGCCCTGGAGTACGTCAAGGCGTTCGACGGGGTGATCGCTCAGCACGCGGAGGAGCCGCGGCTGACCGTCGGCGCCCAGCTGAACGAGGGCGAGGTGTCCGGCCGACTCGGCCTGACCGGCTGGCCCGGCGTGGCCGAAGAGGCGATCATCGCCCGCGACGTGCTGCTGGCCGGCCACGTCGGCTCGCGGGTGCACATCTGTCACGTGTCCACCGCCGGTTCGGTCGACATTCTGCGGGTGGCCAGGGCGGCCGGGCTGCCGGTGACGGCCGAGGTCACGCCGCATCACCTGCTGCTCACCGACGACCTGGCCGAGTCCTACGACCCGGTGTTCAAGGTCAACCCGCCGCTGCGCACCGCGGCCGACGTCGAGGCGCTGCGGGCCGGACTGGCCGCGGGGGTCATCGACTGCGTGGCCACCGACCATGCCCCGCACGCGCCCGAGGACAAGGAGACCGAATGGGGCGCGGCGCGGCCGGGGATGCTCGGGCTGCAGACCGCGCTGTCGGTGGTGATCGAGACGATGGTCGGCCCGGGTCGGCTCGACTGGCGCGGGGTCGCGGCCCGGATGAGCGAGACGCCGGCGCGGATCGGCGCCCTGGCCGGACACGGTCGCCCGATCGCGATCGGGGAACCGGCCAATCTGGTCCTGGTCGATCCGCACGCGCGCTGGACGGTCGACGCGTCCGGGCTGGCGTCGAGGTCACGCAACACGCCGTTCCAAGGTCGGCAGCTGCCCGGGGTCGTGGTGGCCACGCTGCTGCGCGGCCGGGTGACCGCCCGGCAGGGCCGCGTCGTCGGCCGGGTCGTCGGCCGGGTCGTCGGCGAGGTTGGCCCGGCGAGCTCGACGTCCGCGTCCGCCGCGCCACCGTCGGGTGGGCGCGAGCCGGCGACCGTGGCGGTTGCGCCATGACTCGGCTGCTAATCGTGCTCGGTTGCGTCGCCATTTTCGCACTGTGCCTGTACGGGATGCGGACGGGCTGGCGCCATCGCGGCGCCCGGCAATCCGGTCTGGCCCCGCTGCCCCCGGTCCCGCCCGACCTTGGCGCGTCGTTGCTCGCGCCGCTGACCGGGTTGTACGTGGGGACGACGACCGCCGAGCAGTGGCAGGACCGGGTCGTCGCTCACGGGCTCGGCACCCGGGCGGCCGCCACGGCGACCCTGACCGCCGCCGGCCTGCTGATCGACCGGCAGGGGGCCGAGCCGCTGTTCATTCCCGCCGCGGCCATCGCGTCGGCGGGGATCGGCTCCGGCCTGGCCGGCAAGGTGATGGGCGCGGGTGGCCTGCTGGTCATCCGCTGGCGGCTCGGCGACGGATCCGCCGCCGTCGAGCTGGACAGTGGCCTGCGGGGCGACGACAAGAGCGTTTACCCGGCCTGGGTGCAGGCCGTCGACCGACTGGTGCCCGCCGCATGAGGTCCGCGTTGCTCGTACTCGAGGACGGCCGCACGTTCCGCGGTGACACCTACGGTGCGATCGGGGAGACGTTCGGCGAGGCGGTGTTCGCCACTGGCATGACCGGCTACCAGGAGACGATCACCGACCCGTCCTACCACCGCCAGGTGCTCGTGCAGACCGCGCCGCACATCGGCAACACCGGCGTCAACGACGAGGACGCGGAATCCCGGCGGATCTGGGTGGCCGGCTATGTGGTCCGCGACCCCTCGCCCCGGCCGTCGAGCTGGCGCTCCCGCCGGTCCCTGGACGAGGAGCTGACCGCGCAGGGAATCGTTGGCATCAGCGGCATCGACACCCGCGCGCTGACCCGGCACCTTCGCGAGCGCGGGGCCATGCGCTGCGGCGTCTCGTCCGTCGACTCCGACGCGGATTCCCTGCTGTCGCGGGTCCGACTCTCGCCGGCCATGGAGGGCGCCGACCTGATCGGCGAGGTGACGACGCCCGTGCCGTACACGGTCGACTCCGTCGGCGAGCACCGGTTCACCGTGGCCGCGCTGGACTACGGCATCAAGACGATGACGCCGCACCGGATGGCCGAGCGGGGCATCACGACCCGCGTGCTGCCGGCCACGGCCACCGCGGCCGACGTGCGGGCGACCGGCGCGGACGCGGTGTTCCTGGCCAACGGTCCCGGCGACCCGGCCACCGCCGACGCCACCGTCGCCGTGGTCCGGGACCTCCTGCGCGCGCACACTCCCATCTTCGGGATCTGCTTCGGCAACCAGATCCTCGGCCGGGCCTACGGCTTCGGCACCTACAAGCTGCGCTATGGCCACCGCGGCCTGAACCTGCCCGTGCTCGACCGGGCCACCGGCAAGGTCGAGATCACCTCGCAGAACCACGGCTTCGCGGTTGACGCGCCCACCGATCGAGCCACCGAGACCGAGTTCGGGCGGGTCGAGGTCAGCCACGTCAACCTCAACGACGGCGTCGTGGCCGGTCTGCGCGCGCTCGACCGGCCGGCGTTCAGCGTGCAGTACCACCCGGAGGCCGCGGCTGGTCCGCACGACGCCGCCCACCTGTTCGACCGCTTCGTCGACCTATTGGAGCGGGACTAGATGCCCCGGCGCACGGACATTCGGCACATCCTGGTGATCGGCTCGGGCCCGATCGTCATCGGTCAGGCCTGTGAGTTCGACTACTCCGGCACCCAGGCCTGCCGGGTGCTTCGGGCCGAGGGCTTTCGGATCAGCCTGGTCAACTCCAACCCGGCCACGATCATGACCGACCCCGAGTTCGCCGACGCCACCTACGTCGAACCGCTGACCCCCGACTTCGTGGAGATGGTGATCGCCAAGGAGCGCCCGGACGCGCTGCTGGCCACCCTCGGCGGGCAGACCGCGCTGAATCTGGCCGTCGCCCTGCACGATAACGGGGTGCTCGACAAGTACGGCGTCGAGTTGATCGGCGCCGACATCGAGGCGATCCAGCGCGGGGAGGACCGGCAGCGGTTCAAGGACATCGTCCGCTCGATCGGCGGCGACGTGCCGTCCTCGCTGGTCTGCCACTGTCTCGACGAGGCGGTCGGCTTCGCCGCGACGGTGGGCAACCGGGTGGTGATCCGGCCGTCGTTCACCATGGGCGGCCTCGGGTCGGGCCGGGCCCACAGCGCGGCCGACGTGCGCACCATGGTCACCCGCGGCCTCGCCGCCAGCCCGGTCCACGAGGTGCTGGTCGAGGAGAGCGTGTTCGGGTGGAAGGAGTTCGAGCTCGAGCTGATGCGCGACCGCCACGACAACGTGGTGGTGGTCTGCTCGATCGAGAACGTCGACCCGATGGGTGTGCACACCGGCGACTCGGTGACCGTGGCTCCAGCCATGACGCTGACCGACCGCGAGTACCAGCACATGCGCGACCTCGGAATCGCCGTGTTGCGCGCGGTGGGCGTCGACACCGGCGGCTGCAACATCCAGTTCGCGGTCGACCCCGCCACCGGGCGCATGATCGTGATCGAGATGAACCCGCGGGTGTCCCGCTCGAGCGCGCTGGCTTCCAAGGCCACCGGCTTCCCGATCGCCAAGATCGCGGCCAAGCTGGCCGTCGGCTACACCCTCGACGAGATCAGCAACGACATCACCCGCGAGACCCCGGCCGCATTCGAGCCGGCGCTGGACTACGTCGTCGTCAAGATCCCGCGCTTCGCGTTCGAGAAGTTCCCCGGCGCCGACCCCGAGCTGACCACGCACATGAAGAGCGTCGGCGAGGCGATGTCGATTGGTCGCAACTTCACCGAGGCGCTCGGCAAGGCGATGCGCTCGATGGAGACCGGCCGGGCCGGGTTCTGGACCGGGACTGACGAGCCCGACGTCCCGGCCGAGGCGCACCTCGAATCGCTGCGGACACCGGTCGACGGGCGCCTCTACACGTGCCAGCTGGCCCTGGCCGCCGGGGCCACCGTCGCGCAGGTGGCCGCCGCCAGCGGCATCGACGCGTGGTTCGTCGACCAGATCGCCCTGGTGCACGACCTCGGCGCCGAGGTCCGCGCCGCGCCGACGCTCACGCCCGAGCTGCTGCGGCGGGCCAAGCGCTACGGACTGTCCGACCGGCAGGTCGCCGCGCTGCGGCCGGAGCTGGCCGGCGAGGACGGGGTGCGCCTGCTGCGCCGGCGGGCCGGCATCCGCCCGGTCTACAAGACGGTGGACACCTGCGCCGCCGAGTTCGCCGCGCTGACTCCGTACCACTACTCGACCTACGACGAGGAGACCGAGGTCGCACCCCAGCGCGAGCGGGACAAGGTGATCATCCTCGGCAGCGGACCGAATCGGATCGGGCAGGGCATCGAATTCGACTACTCCTGCGTGCACGCGGTTATGGCGCTGCGCGAAGCCGGCTACGAGACGGTGATGATCAACTGCAACCCGGAGACGGTCTCCACCGACTACGACACCGCCGACCGGCTGTACTTCGAGCCGCTGACCTTGGAGGACGTGCTGGAGGTGGTGGACGCCGAGCGCGGATCCGGAACGGTCGCCGGGGTGATCTGCACCCTCGGTGGCCAGACCCCGCTCGGGCTGGCCCAGCGACTCAAGGACGCCGGGGTGCCCGTGCTCGGCACCCAACCCGAGGCCATCGACCTGGCCGAGGACCGCGGCCAGTTCGGCCGGGTGCTGGCCGAGGCCGGCCTCCCGGCGCCGCGGCACGGCACCGCGGTGTCCTTCGCCGAGGCCAAGGCCGTGGCCGACGAGATCGGCTATCCGGTTCTCGTCCGTCCGTCCTACGTGCTCGGCGGGCGCGGCATGGAGATCGTGTACGACGAGCGGAACCTGTCGTCCTACATCGCCCGGGCCACCGAGATCGGTCCCGGTCGCCCGGTGCTGGTGGACCGCTTCCTCGACGACGCAGTGGAGATCGACGTCGACGCCCTGTACGACGGCCTCGACCTCTATCTGGGCGGGGTGATGGAGCACATCGAGGAAGCCGGCATCCATTCCGGCGACTCGGCGTGTGCGCTGCCGCCGATCACCCTCGGCTCGGCCGAGATCGAGCGGGTGCGGCGCTCGACCCTCCGGCTGGCCCAGGGCGTCGGGGTGCGCGGCCTGCTGAACGTGCAGTACGCACTGGTCGGCGACGTCCTCTACGTCCTCGAAGCCAATCCGCGGGCCAGCCGCACCGTGCCGTTCGTGTCCAAGGCGACGGCAGTACCGCTGGCCAAGGCCGCCGCCCGCATTGCCCTAGGCGCGACCATCGCCGGCTTGCGGGCCGAGGGCCTCCTGCCGCGCCACGGTGACGGCGGCGACCTGCCGGCCGACGCACCGATCGCCGTCAAGGAGGCGGTGCTGCCGTTCCACCGGTTCCGCACCCCCGACGGCGACCACGTCGACTCCATCCTCGGCCCGGAGATGAAGTCGACCGGCGAGGTGATGGGGATCGACGCCATGTTCGGCACCGCGTTCGCCAAGAGCCAGGCCGCGGCCTACGGGGCGCTGCCCACCTCCGGGACGGTGTTCGTCTCGATCGCCAACCGCGACAAGCGGGCGGCAATCTTCCCGGTCAAGCGGCTGGCCGACCTCGGCTTCCGGATCGTGGCCACGGTCGGCACCGCCCAGGTGCTGCGCCGCAACGGCGTGCCGGCCGAAGTGGTCGGCAAGTTCAGCGAGGGAGGCGAGAACGTGGTCGAGCGCATCGCCGCGGGTGAGATCGACCTGGTGCTCAACACGCCCTGGGGCTCACCGGGCAACTCCGGCCCGCGGGTGGACGGCTACGAGATCCGCACCGCCGCCGTCGCGGCCGGGATTCCGTGCGTCACCACCGTGCAGGCCGCGGCCGCGGCGGTTCAGGGCATCGAGGCGCTGGTCCGCGGCGACGTCGGCGTGCGCTCCCTGCAGGACTTCCACGCCGATATCGCCGCGCGGCGAGCCACCCCGTCCTCGAGCTTGGCGGGGAACCTTCATCTGGAGGGTCCAGCCGCCAATCCTGGCGAAGGTGGTGGGACGTGAAGCCGGTCCAGGAGGACTGCGAGATCTTCGCGGTGCAGCGGGTGGGGGAGTACGTCCAGTTCACCGTCGTCGCACCGGGTATCGCCGGCGGTTTCCAGCCCGGCCACTTCGTCGCGGTCGCCGTGGGGGGCCCCCAGTCGTCGATGATCCTGCGGCGGGCCTTCGCCCTCTACGCCGCGACTCCGGCCGGTGACTTCGCCGGGACCGTGCAGTTCGTGGTCGCCGCGCACGGGCCGGGCACGCAGTGGCTGGTGGAGCGGCGCCCGGGCGACGTGCTGGATCTGGTCGGCCCCCTCGGGCACCCGTTCCCGGTGCCGGCCGAGCCGGTACCGGCGGTGCTGGTCGGCGGCGGCTACGGAACGGCCCCGCTCGTCCCGCTGGCCCAGCGGCTCATGGCCGCCGGCTCGGCGGTCGAAGTGATCATCGGGGCGGCGACCGCGGGGCGGTTGTTCGGCGAGCTGGTGGTCCGCCGCAGCGTCGGTGCGGTCACCGTCACCACCGACGACGGCAGCGCCGGGCAGCACGGCCGGGTTACCGACCCCTTGCCCGAGTCCATCACCCGCCTCGGCGCGCAGGTGGTGTACGCGTGCGGCCCGATGGCCATGCTGCGCGCGGTTGGCGAGGTGGCGCGGGCCCACGCCATCCCGGCCCAGGTTGCGGTCGAGGAGGCGATGGCCTGCGGCATCGGGGTCTGCATGACGTGCGTGCTGCCAGTGCGTCAGGACGACGGGTCGTCGAAGTTCGTCCGGTCCTGCGTCGAGGGGCCGGTCTTCGACGCGGCCCGGGTGCGCTGGAACGACGTCGGGCGGCTGCCGGGCGACCTGGTCGGCGCCGACGCGATGGGACGGCGCGGGTGACCGCCACCGAGCCGGTCGAGCGCACGATTGACCTGAGCGCGGCGTTGAGTCCGCTGCTGACGTTGCCCAACCCGGTCCTCACCGCTTCCGGCTGCGCGGCGTCCGGGCGCGAGCTGAACCAGTTCTTCGACGTCAGCGAACTCGGCGCGGTGGTGACCAAGTCGATCCAGCTGCGGGCCCGCTCCGGCCGGCCGACGCCGCGAATGGCCGAGACGCCGAGCGGCATGCTCAACTCGATCGGACTGCAGGGCCCCGGCATCGACGCATTCCTGCGCGAGGACCTGCCCTGGCTGGCCGAACACGGCGCGCGAGCCGTCGTGTCGATCGCCGGGGGCACCACCGACGACTTCGTGACCCTGGCCCGCCGGCTCTACGGCAACCGGGCGGTCGCCGCGATCGAGGTCAACATCTCCTGCCCGAACGTCGAGAAGCGCGGCGAGGTGTTCGCGTGCGACCCGGTGGCCTCGGCCCGGGTCATCACCGCAGTGCGTCGGGCCACCGAACCGCGCCTGCCGATCTTCGCCAAACTCACCCCGGACGTCACCGACATCGCCGCGGTGGCTCGGGCCTGTGCCGACTCCGGCGCCGACGGGGTGAGCCTGATCAACACCCTGCTCGGGCTCGTCATCGACACCGACACCCTGGCGCCGGCGCTGGGCGGCGTCACGGGGGGACTGTCCGGGCCGGCCATCCGCCCGGTGGCGCTGCGCTGCGTCTGGCAGGTGCGTCAGGCGGTCCCGTGGTTGCCGATCATCGGCATGGGCGGGATCCGCAGCGGGCTCGACGCGCTGCAGTTCGTGCTGGCCGGCGCATCGGCCGTCTCGGTCGGCACCGCGGTGTTCGGCGACCCGCACGCCCCGGTCCGCGTGCTGGCCGAGCTGCGCCAGGCGCTGATCGAACGCGGGTTTGCCACCTTGGCCGACGCGGTCGGTTTCGCCCACCTGCCCGAGGCCGAGCAGCGTCGACGCCGCGGGCTGACCACCGGTGAGCTGGCGTGACCTTCGGCGCTCGCCTGGACGCCGCGCTCGACGCTCGGGGCTCGATCTGCGTCGGCATCGACCCGCACCGCCAGCTCCTGCTCGACTGGGGGCTGACCGACGACGTAGCCGGGCTTGAACGATTCACCAT
>JALZBL010000418.1 GCA_030947395.1 Actinomycetota bacterium
CTGCGCGACACCTACGCCGAGGAGATTCGCGCCCGCTACCCCGACATACCCCGCCGGGTGTCCGGCTACGGGGCCGGTGACTCAATGTGAGCGGGTCCCCGTCCGGCGCTCCCGCCGCGTCCGGCAGCGTGCAACGCCACGAGTCCGCCTCCGCCCCCGCGGGAGAATCCAATTCGTCTCCCGCCGGTGGACCGCCCATCACCCGGGTGAGCACGGCCGCCTACTCCTTCCCCACCCCGGTCCCCGAAGCCGACGGGACCCTGTCCTGGCAGGCCACGACCGCCGTGACCGTCACCCTGGAAGCCGACGGCGTGACCGGGTTGGGCTGGACCTATTCCAGTCCAGCCGCGTCCGACATCGTGCGCCACCACCTGGCCGGGGTCGCCCACGACCGTCCCGCCTTCGACATTGCGGGTGGCTGGGAGGCGATGCACCGCGCCGGGCGCAACTTCGGCACCCGGGGGCTGTACCTGCAGGCCATGAGCGCCGTGGACATCGCCTGGTGGGACCTCAAAGCCCGACTCCTCGACGTTGCGCTGACCGCGCTGTTCGGCCGCTGCCGCGACAGCGCCCCGATCTACGGCTCCGGCGGGTTCACCACGCTGACCGACCAGCAACTCACGGAGCAGGTGCAGTGGTGGCGCTCGGTCGGCTGCACCGCCATGAAAATCAAGATCGGCGAATCCTGGGGAACGTGCGTCGAGCGGGACCTGCGTCGCGTCGAGCACCTCGCCCAGTTGGCCGGGGCGCACGTCGATCTGATGGTCGACGCCAACGGCGCGTACACCCTCGGCCAGGCCCGTCGGGTCGGCGCGCGGTTGGACAAGCTGGGCGTGACCTGGTTCGAGGAACCCGTCTCCAGCGACGACATCACCGGCCTGACCCGACTGCGCGACGAGCTGCGCTGCGACGTGACCGCAGGCGAATACGCCTCTGACGTCTACGACATCCGCGCCCTGCTACCCGCTCTGGATTGCATCCAGCTCGACGCCACCCGTTGCGGCGGCTACACCGGGTGGCTGCGCGGCGCCGCCCTCGCCCAAGCCCACAACCGCGACGTGTCCGCGCACTGCGCCCCGGCCCTGCACGCCCCCGTCGCCGTCGCCATCCCCAATCTGCGCCACATCGAATGGTTCGCCGACCACGCCCGCCTTGAACCGCTACTCGTCGACGGTGCACCGCCGGTCCACGACAGTGCGCTGCACCCCACGCCAACAGCGGTCGGCCACGGCATGCGCCTGCGACCCGACCTCTCGGACTACCTCGTCCACTAACCCAGGCGGCAGCACACCGGAAAGGAGCCCCACGTCATGTCCGAACTGGTCGGTCACGCCGGCTCACTGGGCTGGGTCGCGCTCAAGGCCGCGCTGCTGTTCGCACTCGCCCTGGCCGGCTTCCGCATCGGCGAACGCCGCACCGTTGCCCAATTGAGCCCCTTCGACTTCGCAGTCGCCGTCGCGTTCGGCGCGATCATCGGCCGCACCGCCACCTCCAGCAGCACGTCGTTCCTCACCGGCGCTGTAGCCCTGGTCACCCTCCTGGTCTCGCATCAGATCATCACCACGCTGCGCCGCCACACCACCGTGAGCAACATCGTCGACCAGCCACCCAACATCCTCGTCATCGACGGAGAACTCCAGCCTGCCGGACTCGCCCGCGCCGGACTGACCCCAGCAGACGTCTACGCCTTGCTCCGCCAGCACGGCGTCGGCGACCTCAACGAGGTCGCCGTCATGCTCTACGAAACCCGCGGCGGCGTCTCCCTGCACCGCGCCGGCACACCCCCGGGACCGCTCATACGCGACGCCCTGACCGCAGCCGGCCATCCCCCCGGCAGCCAACCATCACGCGGGCACGGCTGAACGCGAGACCACTCGGCGCCACGGCGTCGACGCTGCGCGGCAGGGCAACCCGCCGCGGACCGCTCGACCAACACCTGAAGGAAGTCACCTCATGGCACTGGCACCAGTCAGCGAACCGACCGGGACCGGCGAACCCGCCGACTACGCCCGCGGCCATCCCGCCGAGGACCCTAAGCAGTGGGGCTGGCACGGCGAATGGGGCCGCGGCGCCCGAATCGGCGGCTGGGTCGTTGCCGCCATCCTCCTTCTCATGACCACAGCGACGAACTACCAGTTCGAGTACCACCTCACGTTGTGGCTCCTCGCCGCCGGCCTGATTGCGGTGCTGGTGCGGGACCGGATTCGGCGCCGCAATCAATGGCGACGCTGAAAAGGCCACACAAAAAAG
>JALZBL010000419.1 GCA_030947395.1 Actinomycetota bacterium
CCAGGTCTGCCCGTTGCGCACGACTCCGCCGGTGGAGGTGCGCAGGGTGTAGTCGTTGGCCCGGGTCATCACGAGATCTCCGACGCCGGCGACCCGACTTCCTCCCCGGCGTTGCCCGTGCTCGTCGACGTCGCCCAGGGCGATGGTGCGTCGATGGTCGACGCGGCCCGCGGTCAGCTGGTGCTGTTGGGCGGCGCCCGCCAACGCGTCGGCGGTCCGCCAGGTCGGGGCGAGCATGACAGCGTCCTGGCCGTCGTCGGTCGAGGTTCGCCAGTCGGTCAGGGCTTCGTCGAGCATGGTGGCCGGGTCGCCGGCGCGGACCCGGTCGTTGCTGGCGTACCAGTCCACGGCGAGGTCGGTTTCGACGTCGCTGGCGTCTCCCCGGGGGGTGTCAGATGGTCTGTGTAAGCGATGGGTCTGATGTTGAAGGAGTCCACTGTGACCGTGACCAAGGATGAGAGCGATACGCAGCCTGACCAGCGGGCTGGCCAGCTTCGGCGGGAGTTGTTCTCTGACGATCTCGTCGACGAGCTGCTCGCCCGGGCTGGTGACCGGGGCGTCACGCTGACGGGCAAGGGCGGCTTCCTGCCGGAGATGATCAAGGCCGTCCTGGAGCGGGGGATGGATGCCGAGTTGACCTCGCACCTGGGGTATGAGCGCGGTGACCGGGCCGGCCATCGGAGCGGGAACTCCCGCAACGGCTCCACCCCGAAGAGGGTCGGGACCGAGGTCGGCGACATCGCCCTGGATCAGCCCCGGGACCGCAACGCCTCGTTCGGGTCGGTGTTGGTCCCGAAGGGCGCCCGCCGCCTCGGGGGTCTGGAGGACATGATCATCAGCCTCTACGCGGGCGGGATGACGGTGCGCGACATCCAGCACCACCTGGCGGCCACCCTCGGGACGGAGCTGTCGCACGAGACGATCTCGAACGTCACCGAAGCCGTCGCGGACGAGGTCGGCGAGTGGCAGTCCCGCCCGCTCGAGGCGTTCTACCCGGTGATCTACCTCGACGCCCTGGTGGTGAAGATCCGCGACGGCGCGCACGTGACGAACCGGGCCGCGCACATTGCGGTCGGCGTCGACATGGATGGCGTGAAAACCGTTCTCGGGATATGGATCCAGGCCACCGAGGGCGCGAAGTTCTGGGCGTCGGTGTGTGCGCAGCTGGCCAACCGCGGCCTGCGTGACGTCCTGATCGTGTGCTGCGACGGCCTGACCGGCTTCCCCGACGCGATCGAGGCGACCTGGCCCAAGGCGATGGTCCAAACCTGCGTCGTGCACCTGATCCGCGCGTCGATGCGGTTCGTCGCATACGCCGACCGCAAGGCCGTCGCCGCGACGCTCCGCCCGATCTACACCGCCGCCGACGAGGACGCCGCGCTGACCGCGCTGACCGCGTTCGCGGACTCGACCTGGGGCAAGAAGTACCCTGCGGCGGTCGCGACCTGGGAGAACGCCTGGGACCGGTTCACCCCGTTCCTGGCGTTCGGGCCGGCGCTGCGGAAGGTCATCTACACCACCAACAGCATCGAGTCGCTGAACTACCAGCTGCGCAAGATCATCAAGAACCGAGGCCACTTCCCCACCGACGCGGCCGCGATCAAGCTGCTGTGGCTGGCGATCCGCACCATCGAGGACAAACGAGCCCGAGAACGCGCGAAAGAAGCCGGAACACCCAAGGGCCAGCCCCGCAAAGCCGCCGGCCGCCTCGTCGAAGGCGCCGCGGTCCACGGCTGGAGGAATGCCCTCGCCGAGCTCGCCCTGGTCTACCCCGACCGCATCAACGCCCACCTCTGAAACCACAAATCACCCGTGACCCAGATCACTTACACAGAAGACTTGACAACCTCGTTCGCCGTATCCAGGAACACGGCCGTGCCGTGCCGGCGGCACCGGCCCTGCAGCGGTGCCGCGATGAGGTTGCCCAACCCGCCGGCCGCAAGCATGTCCTGGGAGGGGAACAGCCGGTCGTAGCTGGCCAGGCTCATCCGTCCACGTAGGGCGAGGGCTTCGCGGAGCAGCCCGGTACCGACCTGGCGGGCCAGGGCTGCCGAGACGGGGGAGGTGAAGAACAGCCACGCGTGCGCCCCGGTACCCGACCGGGAAACCTCCAACGCCACCGGGGCACCGGCTGCCCGGGCCGCCTTGAGGTAGGCCAGAGCGTCCAGCATGGCCGCGGGCCCGTCGAAGTCGGCGGCCAGCCACCGGCACACGTCGCCGTCCAGCATCGGGTACAACCCCACGTCGAC
>JALZBL010000420.1 GCA_030947395.1 Actinomycetota bacterium
TCGTAGGCCAGCGCGGCGGCCACGAAGGCCGAGAACAGCGGGTGGGCTCGGGTCGGGCGCGACTTGAGCTCCGGGTGGGCCTGGGTGGCGACGAAGAACGGGTGCAGCGCCCGGTCGAGCTCGACGAACTCGACCAGTCGCCCGTCGGGTGAGGTTCCCGTGATCCGCAGACCGGCCGCCGCCAAGTCATCGCGGTAGAAGTTGTTGACCTCGTAACGGTGCCGATGCCGTTCGGACACCTGGGTCGTGCCGTAGGCCTCGGCCACCAGCGAGCCGGGCGTCAACACCGCCGGGTATGCGCCGAGGCGCATGGTGCCGCCCAGGTCGGCGTGGCCGGCCACGACGTCGACCTGGTCGGCCATGGTCGCGATCACCGGCTCGGTGGTCTCCTCGTCGAACTCGCGGGAGTTGGCGTCGGTCAGGCCGGCCAGGTCGCGGGCCACCTCGATGACCATGCACTGCAGGCCGAGGCACAGGCCCAGGGTGGGCAGTTGCTTCTCCCGCGCCCACCGGATGGCACCGATCTTGCCTTCGATTCCCCGGATGCCGAAGCCGCCGGGGATCACCACCCCGTCGACGTCAGCCAGCGCCTGCGCCGCTCCGGCCGGGGTCTGGCAGCGGTCGGACTCCACCCACCGCACATTGACCCGCGCCCGGTGGGCGAACCCTCCGGCCCGCAGCGCCTCGGTCACCGACAGGTACGCGTCCGGCAGGTCGATGTACTTGCCCACCAGCGCCACTGTCACCTCGTGCTTGGGGTGGTGCACTCGATCGAGCAGGTCGCCCCACACCGTCCAGTCGACGTCGTGGAACGCGAGCCCGAGCCGGCGCACCACGTAGGCGTCCAGTCCCTCGCCGTGGATCACCTTGGGGATGTCGTAGATGCTCGGGGCGTCGGGGCAGGAGATCACGGCCTCCACGTCGACGTCGCACATGAGCGCGATCTTGTTCTTGACGTGGTCGGGGATGGTGCGATCCCCTCGGCAGACCACGGCGTCGGGCGCGATGCCGATGGAACGCAGCGCCGCCACCGAGTGCTGCGTCGGCTTGGTCTTCAGCTCGCCGGACGGGGCCAGGTAGGGCACCAGGCTGATGTGCAGGAAGAAGCAGTTGTCCCGGCCCACGTCGTGGCGGACCTGACGCGCGGCTTCGAGGAATGGCAGCGACTCGATGTCTCCGACGGTTCCGCCGATCTCGGTAATGACGACGTCGGGACGGTTGCCGTCGTTGCCGGGCTCGGCCATTGCCCGCACCCGGCCCTTGATCTCGTTGGTGATGTGCGGGATGACCTGCACGGTGTCGCCGAGGTACTCCCCGCGGCGCTCTTTGGCGATCACGGTCGAGTAGATCTGGCCGGTGGTGACGTTGGCCCGACCGACCAGGTTGGTGTCGAGAAAGCGCTCGTAGTGGCCGATGTCGAGATCGGTCTCCGCGCCGTCGTCGGTGACGAAGACCTCGCCGTGCTGGAACGGGTTCATGGTGCCCGGATCGACGTTGAGGTACGGATCCAGCTTCTGCATGGTCACCCGCAGGCCGCGGGCCTTGAGCAGGCTGCCCAGGCTGCTGGCGGTGAGCCCCTTACCGAGGGAGGAAGCGACGCCGCCGGTAACGAAGACGTGCTTGGTGATGCGGGGGCTGGAAACCAACGAAACTCCCGTGGGCGCGTCCGGTATCGGGCTGCGGAGCGGGCCGTTACGACCCGACTGTCCACGGACGTTCACCCTAACACCAGGGACCGCGACGCCGGTGGCTCGCGCCGGACGCCGCGCCGGTGGCTCGCGCCAGACGCCGCGCCGGTAATCCCGCCAGCCACGCCGAGTCGCCGCGCCGATGCTCCGGCTATCCGGATCGAGGGACGGTCAGGCCGGCATAGACCGCGCTCACCGCGGCGGCGACGGCGGCCTCGTCCGGCCACCTCGCCGCCGACGCGGCACCGGCGAGGCCGAGTGTCGTGCGGGCGGTGGGGTCATTGAGCAGGGCACGGACCGCCGCGGCCAGGCCATCGACGTCATCGGCCGGTACCAGCGCTGCCCCGTGGCCGACGAGTCCCCGCACGCCGCCGACGTCAGTCGCCACCACCGCCCGGCCAAGCTGCATTGCCTCCTGCACCGCGAGGGGACGCGCTTCCCAGCGCGAGGGGAGCACGACCAGGTCCGCGGCCGCGAGCAGATCGGGTACGTCGTCGCGCCGGCCGAGCAACCGCACCGGCGCCGCTCGCCGGTCGATGTCGGCCTGTAGCTCGG
>JALZBL010000421.1 GCA_030947395.1 Actinomycetota bacterium
GCCCGATCGCGCCGGCGTCGTCGAAGTCGACGTTCCAGTGCCGGCGCAATGCCGCGGCCAGATCCCGGGCCTTGGGGCTCAGGTCGGCGTTGCGGGACAGGGGCAGGATCGCCGCCTTGACGGGGGACAGCCGCGGGTCGAGCCGAAGCACGGTGCGCTTGTCGACGCCGCCCTTGGCGTTGGGCGCCTCGTCCTCGGTGTAGGCGTCGAGCAGGAAGGCCAGCACCGAGCGGGTCAGGCCGGCGGAAGGTTCGATGACGTACGGCGTCCAGCGCTCGTTCTTCTCCTGGTCGAAGTAGGTGAGATCGGCGCCCGAGTGCTCCATGTGCGTCTTGAGGTCGAAGTCGGTGCGGTTGGCGATGCCCTCCAGCTCGTCGAAGTCCTTGCCGCCGAAGCCGAACCGGTATTCGATGTCGACGGTGCGCTTGGAGTAGTGCGAGAGCTTCTCCTTGGGGTGCTCCAAGAAGCGCAGGTTCTCCGGGTGCATGCCGAGACCGACGTACCAGTCCCAACGCTGCTGCAGCCAGTACTCGTGCCACGTCTCGTCGGTACCCGGCTCGACGAAGAACTCCATCTCCATCTGCTCGAACTCCCGCGTGCGGAAGATGAAGTTGCCCGGGGTGATCTCGTTGCGGAAGGCCTTGCCGACCTGGGCGATGCCAAACGGTGGCTTCTTGCGCGCGGTCGTCATCACCGTGGCGAAGTCGAGAAAGATGCCCTGGGCGGTCTCCGGTCGCAGGTAATGCAGCCCCGACTCGTCCTCCACCGGGCCGAGGTGGGTCTTGAGCATGCCGCTGAACTGCTTCGGCTCGGTCCACTGTCCCCGGGTGCCGCAGTTCGGGCAGGTGATGTCGGCCAGGCCGTGCTCCGGCTCGCGCCCCTTCCTGGCCGCGAAGTCCTCGCGCAAGTGGTCGGCGCGGAAGCGGCGGTGGCAGTGCAGGCACTCGGTCAGCGGGTCGGAGAAAGTGGCCACGTGGCCCGAGGCCTCCCACACCGCCGGCGGCAACACCACCGCCGAGTCGAGGCCCACGACGTCGTCGCGGCCGGTGACCATGGAGCGCCACCACTGGCGCCGCACGTTCTCCTTCAGCTCGACCCCGAGCGGGCCGTAGTCCCAGGCCGAGCGCGATCCGCCGTAGATCTCCGCCGACGGGAAGACGATCCCCCGCCGCTTGCAGAGGTTGACTACGGCGTCGGTGCGATCGACGGGCACGGTGCTCTCTCCATCAGGCGGGGCGGGTGGCGGGCTGGACCTCCAGCCTATCGGCGCCAGGCGCCGGCTTGGCCCGACGGCGAGCGCGCGCGAACGCGGTGACGGCTGACACGACGCCGGTCAGCAGCCACCCGGCCAGGATGTCAACGACGTAGTGCTCGGCCGAATAGACCAGGCTGAACGCCATCACCAGGGGGTAGGCCGCCAGGAGCGGACGCCAGCGCCGCCGGGCGAGCGGCCACAGGAATATCGCCAAGAACAGCGACAGCGCCGCGTGCAGCGACGGCACCGCGGCCACGTCGTTGACGTCGGCGCGTCCTTCGTTGACCAGGCTGGCGGCGACCGGCAGGCCGTGTCGCTCGAAGCCGCGCACCCCGATGCGCTCGACGTAGATCGAGGAACCCGGGTGGTGGTTGTGCAGGGGTCCGAGCAGGCCGTTGTCGGCCAGCCGGTTCGGCTGGTGCAGGCACGGCGGATCCGACGAGTGGTCGGCCACGTCGGCCGCCGTGCACTGCCCGGCCGCCCACGGTGGCGCCGCCGGGAAGGCGATGAAGACGGCCAGCGCGGCGAGGTTGATCGCGACGAAGCCGATAACGAACCGCCGCCACAGGTCGCGGCGGCACAGCCACAGCACACCGGCCAGCAGGTAGGGCGCCAGGAAGTACGACACGTAGGTGGTACTGACCACCACCTCCCACCAGGGGGCGTAGGTCGCTTTGAGGTGCGACTGCAGCCACACCGTCGGCTCGGTGCCGAAGAAGAGGCGACGGTCGAGGTCCAGCTGAGGGGTCCACAGGGTGGGCCGGCCGAGGGCATCGGCCGCGCCGCGGCTGAGGTCGTAAACGACGAGGAGTCCCGCGAACGGCATCCAGTCGCGCAGCACGCTCCACAGTGGGCGACGACCGACGCATGCGGCCAACAAACCGGTGATCGTCCACAGGATGAGCGCCGGCCGGTCCACCGGCACCCCGCGGGCCGCGGCATAGGAGACCAGGGCGCCCAACCAGGTGGCGATCGCCACCC
>JALZBL010000422.1 GCA_030947395.1 Actinomycetota bacterium
GGTCCTGCGCCTCGGCCAGGTCGTGCAGGAGGACCACGTCGTCCGCCCCGGTGCGCTCGCGGCGCTCGGCCAAGTCGGCGCTGAGGCCGAGAGCCACCGTCTTGATTCCGAGGCGGCGGCAGGTGGCGACAACCCGGTTGGCCGCCAGGCCGCGGTCGGCCACCAGCACGCTTTCGATCATGGCCGCGGCTGCGGCCTCAGTCGGCGCGGAACTCGACGTGAGCGGTCTCGATGCTCACCTGAGTCAGGCGCACCCGAACCCGCTCGTGCAACTCCCGCGGGGCGACGTCGCCGCCGCAGGTTCGGGCGATCAGCGACTTCAGGTCCTGTTCCAGGCCCAAGGCGCGTAGGCACGGCTCACAGTCGTGCAGATGGGCCTGCATCTTGGCCCGGGCGGCGGGGTCGGTCTCGTCATCGAGATAGAGGTAGATGTCCTCCATGACCTCGTCGCAGTCCAGGCCACCCGGTCCGAATCCCATCACGCTCGACCTCCGCGACCGGCGCGCGCCGACTCGGCCAGCACGTCGGCAGATTCGGCGTCGGCCTCGGCAGGAATCGTTGCTTCGGCCAGGTCGGCGTCATCCAGGACCCCTCGCCCCTGCGCGTACTGGGACAGCTTGTCCTTGAGCTGGCGGCGCCCGCGGTGCAGCCGGGACATGACCGTGCCGATCGGCGTGCCCATGATCTCGGCGATCTCCTTGTAGGCGAACCCCTCGACATCGGCCAGGTACACCGCCAGGCGGAATTCCTCGGGCAGCCCCTGCAGCGCCTGCTTCACGTCGGTGTCGGGCAGGTGGTCGAGGGCTTCCATCTCCGCCGAGCGCAGGCCGGTCGACGTGTGCGACTCGGCCTGGGCGATCTGCCAGTCCTCGATCTGATCGGAGTTGTACTGCTGCGGCTGGCGCTGCTTCTTGCGATAGGTGTTGATGAAGGTGTTGGTCAGGATCCGGTACAGCCACGCCTTCAGGTTTGTGCCTTCGGTGAACTGGTGGAACGCCGCGAACGCCTTGACGTAGGTCTCCTGGACGAGGTCCTCGGCGTCGGAGGGGTTGCGTGTCATGCGCATTCCGGCGGCGTAGAGCTGGTCGAGGAAGGGCAGCGCATCCCGCTCGAAGCGGGCCCGCCGGTCCTCGACCGATTCCTCTGCCACCGCGTATCCCGTCCCTGCCATCTCTCCCACGTGGAGCTTGTGTGGTGAGGATACGTCCGATCCGGCGCCCGTTCGCGGCGGGAGCACCAGGGACTTCTCCGATCGCGGCAAGCGCAGTACCGGCGCGGCGGTCCGGGGGCGCGGCAACGTGATCACGGGGAAGAAACCTTTCGATCGTCTCGGTCAGCCAGAACGTCGGCCGGGCGGCTGGGCATTCCCGGCTGGCAAACTGGCCGCCGTGGGGGGGCAGGCGACACCGGCGACCAGAGCGCTGGATCGGCTCGGCATCGCCTACACGCTGCACGCCTATCGCCACGATTCGCGAGCGACCGGCTACGGCGAGGAAGCCGCCACGGCGCTTCAGGTGTCGCAGCCGCAGTTGTTCAAGACGCTCATCGCGACGCTTGACGACCGGCTGGTCTGCGCGGTGGTCGCGGTCAGCGGCCAGCTCGACCTCAAGGCGCTGGCCCGGGCGATGAGCGGCAAGCGGGCTGTACTGGCCGAGCCGGCCGTGGCGCAACGGGCCACCGGCTACGTGCTCGGCGGCATTTCTCCGATCGGCCAACGCACCCGGCTGCCCGTCGTGCTGGACTCCTCAGTCGCCCAGTTCGAGGCGGTCTACGTCTCGGCCGGGCAGCGCGGCCTGCAGCTGCGGCTGGCTCCCACCGACCTGCAGCGAGCGGCCGCCGCCACGGTTGCGGCGATCAGCACTGCGTGATCGCCTGGTTCACCCGGCCCGGGAGGCGTCGATCTGGCCGGCCAGTTCGCCCAGGAATTGGACGACGGCCCCCGCCACCGCGTCGGTGTTCTGGCGCAGGGAATGGTCGGCTCCGGCGACGGTGACCAGGCGGCGCCCGTCGTCGGCGAAGAACTCGCCCGGCGGGGAACCGAAGGCGTCGCGATCACCCTGGACCACCAGCAACGGCACCGTCACCGCGGCCACCTCGGATAACCGGGAGCGGTCCGGGCGGCCGGGTGGGTGCACCGGAAAGGCCAGGGCCACGACGCCCGTCGCCCCGGCTGGGCCGGCGCAGCGACAAGCCACGCGGGCTCCGCTCGAGCGCCCGGCGTGGACGGTTGGCAGAT
>JALZBL010000423.1 GCA_030947395.1 Actinomycetota bacterium
CCACCGGGCGGCCCGCTTCACCGCCCGCATCCTGGGGGCGGTCCTGGTCCTCGCCGCCGTGGTGGTCGCGCTGGTCGTGGTCGTCTCGGTGTGGCTGAGCAAGGGTGGCGGCTCCGGATCGGGGACGTCGCCGCCGACCTATCCCAGCGTCCCGGGGCCGCTGGGCACTCACCTGCGGGATCTGCAGGAGACGATCCCGTGACCGGCGCTCGGAGGCGGATTCTGGCCGGGCTGCTCGCGGTCAGCGTCGCGACCAGCGGCTGCGGTTCCAGTGGGGGCCAGACCAATGCGTCAACGGCTCGTCTGCGCAGCGATATGCAGACCCTGGCCTCAGCCGCGGCGGCCAGGAACTTCGTCGCGGCGCGGACCGCCCTGGCCACGCTCGAGGCCGATGCGGTCGCCGCCCGGCAGGCCGGCACGTTGAGCGACGCGGACTTCGCCCGCATCCGCACTGCCGCCGCCAGAGTGCGGGCCGATCTGGCCGCCGCGGCCACGCCGGCAAACACCTCCGCATCGACGCCGAAGTCGTCCAGTGCGGCGTCCGAATCGCCGTCGACCTCCGCGCCGTCGTCCACGCCCAGCTCACCGTCGACGTCGCGCTCCTCGTCCGCGCCGCCGTCCTCCACCCCGTCCACCCAGACCACGCCCACGCCCAGTCCGACGCCGACCAGGACGCCGACCAAGACCAAGCCGACCAAGACCAAGGCCAAGGGCAAGGGCAACTAGGTTTCGGTCCGGAGCCACCGTCTCCCGGAGGCGCGAGACGCGGCACTTAAGGTGGAGCGATGAGCGTTGACCCCGAGAACCCGCGACAGAACGTCACCTTTCCCAGCAACGGAAGCGAAGCGCACGGCTACCTCGCCACCCCGGCCTCCGGCCGCGGCCCCGGCCTCATCCTGATTCAGGAATGGTGGGGCCTCGACGACCACATGGTCGAGGTGGCCGGGCGGTTGGCCGGGGAAGGCTTCACCGTGCTGGTGCCCGACCTGTTCGGCGGTCGCACCGCGCATGACAGCGAGGAGGCGGCGGCGCTGCTTGATGCGCTGCCGGTCGAGCGTGCGGTCGCTGATCTCTCCGGGGCGGTGGACTACCTGTTGGCGCAAGAGGCCGTGACGTCACCGACCGTGGGCCTGGTGGGCTTCTGTATGGGCGGCGGATTCGTCCTGCTGATGGCGGCGCGCGAGGGTGAGCGGATCTCGGCCGCGGTGGCGTTCTACGGTATCGGGCCCGCCGTCCCGGATTCCTACGCAGGCATCACCGCGGCGGTGCAGGGCCACTACGGGGAGAAGGACGCCATGTACCCCGTGGAGCAGGCGCAGCAACAGGAGGAGCAGATCCGCTACGAGTCCGGCGCCGAGGTGACGTTCTACTACTACCCCGCCGGTCATGCCTTCCACAACGACCGGGACCGCCTCGGCACCTACGACCCGGACAGCGCGGCGCTGGCCTGGAGCCGCACGGTGGCGTTCCTGCGCCAGCGCGTGCGCTGAACTCCGCCGAAGACCGTGGCCGAGCCGGCGGTCCTGCGCCGCCGTGTGGGCTCACTCGCCCTGGCCGATGCCGACCGCCTGGGTCGACGCCTGGATCGACTGCAGCGCCTGGAACCGCCGGGCGGTGATAGCCGGCGTTCGGGCGATTGGGGCCGTCTCGAACGACAGATCGCCCGGGCCGAAGAGGTGATCGCCCGCCGGCGGGCCGCTGTCCCGCCGGCGCGCTACCCGGCCGACCTCCCGGTCACCGCCGCCCGCGAGGAACTGCTGGCCGCGATCGCCGCCAACCAGGTGCTCGTCGTCGCCGGCGAGACCGGTTCGGGCAAGACGACCCAACTGCCCAAGCTGTGCCTCGAGCTGGGCCGGGGCGTGCGCGGGCGGATCGGGCACACCCAGCCGCGCCGGATCGCGGCGCGCACCGTCGCGGAGCGGATCGCCAGCGAGCTCGGCACGGAGCTGGGCACCACGGTCGGCTACAAGGTCAGGTTCACCGATACCTCCAGCGACGGGACGCTGGTCAAGGTGATGACGGACGGCATCCTGCTGACCGAGCTGCAGCGCGACCGGCAGCTGCTCCGCTACGACACGCTCATCATCGACGAGGCGCACGAGCGCAGCCTGAACATCGACTTCATCCTCGGCTACCTCAAGCAGCTGCTGCCGAGCCGCCCGGACCTCAAGGTCATCATCACCTCGGCCACGATCGACCCGCAGCGATTCAGTGATCATTTTGGGGGAGCTAAAT
>JALZBL010000106.1 GCA_030947395.1 Actinomycetota bacterium
CCGCGAGACCGGCCCGGGCACTGGCGACGGTTCCAGCACCGCGGCCGGCTGGCGCGCGGTCGCCGGCTCCGACTCGAGCCGCGAGACCGGCTGGGCCACCTCGGGCAAGCGCGCGGTCGAGGACGCACCGAGATCGCGGCCGAGGAGGGCGGTCGCCGTCGGATTCGCACCGGTACCCGGCGGCGCCGGGACGCCCAGGGTGGACAGCACGGCCGCGGTCGCTTCGGCGGTAGGGCGCAACCCGGGCGCGCGGGCGGTCATCGCGCGCAACAGATGAGCCCAGTCCGGCCCGAACTCGCTCGGGATCGGGGGCGGCCGGTGCAACCGGACGACGGCGGCCTCAATGCCAATCCCCGGATAGGCGACCTGACCGGTGAGGCATTCCACGAGGACCAGACCGAGGGAGTAGACGTCACTGGCCGGCGTGACCGAGGCCCCCTCGGCCTGCTCCGGGCTGAGGTAGTTCGGGGTGCCGATGGTCATGTTGTGCATGGTGAGCCGGGTGCTGTCGACCAACCGGGCGATCCCGAAGTCGGCCAGCCGCGCCGTGAATTGGGCCCGGCCGGTACTCGGGTGGTCGAGGAGAATGTTGGCCGGTTTGACGTCTCGGTGCACGACCCCGTTGGCGTGGACGTAGGCCAGGGTGGCGGCGAGGTCGGCGCCGAACTGCGCCGTCTCCTCGGCGCTGATCGGTCCGTCGGACAGGCGCTCGGACAGGGTGGATCCGGTGATGAGTTCCATCACGATGTACGGGCTGGAGTCGTCGTCGGGCCCGTCCACCGTGCCGGCGTCGAGCACCATCACCAGACCGGGGTGGCGCAAGCTGGCGAGCAGGCGGACCTCAGCGTCGATCCGGCGTCGATCGGTGTCGCTGGCGGCGTCGAATCGGAACAGCTTGATCGCCACCGGGCGATGCAGGACGTCGTCCTCGGCCCGGTAGACGTCGGCCATACCGCCCCGCCCGATCCGCGACCCGAGCCGGTACCGGCCGCCGAGCAGGGCACCGGTAGTCCCGGGCGCCGCCGAGCCGACCGGGCTCCCGGGCGCCGCCGAGCCGAGCGGGATGCCGTCGGTCATGGTCTCCTGCGCGCTCGTCGAAATCGTGGTCCGGTCGACCGGCCACGCTACCCGTCCGCGGTTGGTGGCACCGGCCGAAACCGCCGGCCGACCGACACCCCAGCGGTCGCGGTGGGCCGCTTCGACGCGTTCCCGCACATAGCCCGCATCCGCCGTCGGCGGGGGAATAGACGCCCGTCTGTGCCGGTTTTGTGCGCGTATCGAAGGGACACCACCATGAAGGTTCGCAACTCACTGCGCACTTTGGCCAAGCGAGACGGTTCCATCGTGGTCCGCCGACGCGGACGCACGTTCGTCGTCAACCGCAAGAACCCGCGTTGGAACGGCCGCCAGGGTTGAGCTGACTCCGGACGCGGGTCGGCCCGTGACCGACGCCGCCTTCGACCGACGCCGCCTTCGACCGACGCCGCCTTCGACCGACGCCGCCTTCGACCGACGCCGCCTTCGACCATCGACCCGCGGGTTCACGCCGACCGCCGCGCTGGAGTCTGGGCCGGTCGAACGCGTGGCGCTAGACGGCGTCTCGTCTGCGCCAAGTCGGGGCTAGTTTGCGGGGTGTGAGTTTCGCTGTCGCGCCGGAGGCCTACACGCGGTTCATGGGTCGGTACTCGGTGCCGCTGGCCGGTCAGCTGGTCGAATTCCTTGATCCACCCGCCGGTTGGCGGGCCGTAGATGTCGGGTGCGGCCCGGGTGCGCTGACCGCGCTGCTGGTTGAACGCCTGGGAAGGCCTGCGGTGGGCGCCATCGACCCCTCCGAACCATTCGTCCGGGCGGTGCGGGAACGGTTTCCGGGCCTCGACGTGCGACACGGAGTAGCCGAGGATCTGCCGTACGCCGACGATGACTTCGACCTGGCCCTCGCCCAACTCGTCGTGCACTTCATGACCGATCCGATCGCCGGCCTGCGCGAGATGGGCCGGGTGACGCGCTCGGGTGGACTGGTAGCGGCGTCGGTCTGGGATTACCGCGGCGACCGGGCGCCCATCTCACCCTTCTGGCGGGCCGTGCGCGACATGGATCCATCCGCGACCGGCGAGTCGGACCTCGCCGGCGCCGGCGAGGGTGAGCTCGTCGAGCTGTTCGGTGCCGCCGGTTTGCGCGACGTCCGCCAGGGGGTACTGACGGTCAACGCCCGGTTCACCGACTTCGACGATTGGTGGGAGCCGTTCACCCTCGGCGTCGGACCGGCCGGCGCCCACTTCGCCCGGCTTGACGCGGCGCAACGCGCGGAGCTGAAGCAACGTTGCGCGACCCTCCTGCCGAGCCCGCCGTTCGAGATCGAAGCGCGCGCTTGGGTGGCAACCGGTCGCCCCTGATCCAACGCGCCATGAGCGCGCCGTATCCCCGAATCCCCTACCGCGCAGCGGAAAGTCGCCGTCGGGACGCCGGGGTCAGGTCCGCTGACAAGCGCGGTCACTGCGGGCGGCGCGGGCGCTCAGCTGCAGCCGCTGGTGCTGCCGCAGCCCTCGCAGACAAAGCAGCTGCCGGCCGGGCGCATCTTGGTGCCGCAGTTCATGCACAGAGGCGCGTCGGCGGAGGACCCCAGCAGCGACTCCACCAACTCGGTCGAGCTGTGCACTGCGGCCGGTGCCGGCACGGCGGCGACCTCCTCGTCGACCCCCTTGGGCGCGGCACTGACCGGGGCCGACTGGGCGAGGGACTCGAAGTCCGCGTTCTCCTCGCCGGTGTACGAGCCGGTGTCGAGCTGGCGTGAGCGCTCCTGCGCGGTGTGGATGCCGAGCGCGGAGCGCGTCTCGAACGGCAGGTAGTCCAGCGCCAGCCGGCGGAAGATGTAGTCCACGATCGACTGGGCCATGCGGATGTCCGGGTCGTCGGTGAGACCGGCCGGTTCGAAGCGCATGTTGGTGAACTTCTGCACGTAGCTCTCCAGCGGTACGCCGTACTGCAGCGCGATGGAGATGGCGATCGAGAAGGCGTCCATCACCCCGGCCAGCGTGGAACCCTGCTTGCCGAGCTTGAGGAAGACCTCGCCCACCCCGTCGTCGGGGTAGGAACCGGCGGTCAGGTAACCCTCCGCCCCGCCCACCGAGAACGACGTCGTCCGCGACGGACGCGACTTGGGCAACCGGGTGCGCGTCGGGCGATACTCGACCACCGTCTGCGGCGCCACCTCGGCGGTCGCTTCCTTCGCCCCCGAGGACGTCGCCGACTTGCCGGCCGACAACGGCTGACCGACCTTGCAGTTGTCGCGGTAGACCGCGAGCGCCTTGAGGCCGAGTTTCCACCCCTGGTAGTAAACGTCCTCGATATCGGCGACGGTGGCCGTCTCGGGCAGGTTGACCGTCTTGGAGATCGCGCCGGACAGGAACGGCTGCGCCGCCGCCATCATCCGCACGTGGCCCATGGCCTTGATCGCCCGCGCGCCCATCGCGCAGTCGAACACCTCGTAGTGCTCGAGCTTCAGCCCGGGCGCGTCGATCACGTGGCCGTGCTCGGCGATGAACTCGACGATTGCCTCGACCGACTCCTCCTGGTACCCCAACGCCCGCAGCGCCCGCGGCACCGTCTGGTTCACAATCTGCATCGACCCGCCGCCGACCAGCTTCTTGAACTTGACCAGCGCGAGGTCGGGCTCGACCCCGGTGGTGTCGCAATCCATCATGAGCCCGATCGTGCCGGTCGGGGCCAGCACCGAAGCCTGCGCGTTGCGCCAGCCGTTCCGCGCGCCGATCCCGTTGCCGCTCGCCCACTGCTCGCCCGCCACGGCATAGACCGCGGAGTCGCTGGCGTGCACCCGGCGCGCGGAGTCGTTGGCCGCGGCGTGCTTGCGCATCACCCGGGCGTGGGCAGCGGCGTTGCGGGCGTAGCCCGCGTACGGCCCGACGACGCCGGCCAGCTCCGCCGAGCGACGGTAGGCCGTGCCGGTCATCAGCGAGGTGATCGCCCCCGCCATGGCCCGGCCGCCGTCGGAGTCGTAGGCCAGCCCGGACGCCATCAGCAGGGCACCGAGGTTGGCGTAGCCGATGCCCAGCTGACGATAGGCCCGGGTGTTCACCCCGATCGCCTCGGTCGGGAAGTCGGCGAAGCAGATCGAGATGTCCATCGCGGTGATGATCAGCTCGACCGCCTTGACGAAGCGCGCCGCGTCGAATCGGTTGTCGGGCTCGAGGAACTTCATCAGGTTCAGTGACGCGAGGTTGCAGGAGGTGTTGTCCAGGCTCATGTACTCCGAACACGGGTTGGACGCGGTGATGCGCCCGGTCTCGGGGTTGGTGTGCCAGTCGTTGATGGTGTCGTCGTATTGGATCCCCGGGTCGGCACACTCCCACGCCGCCTGGGCGACCTCAGTGAACAGGCTCTTCGCGTCGACGGTATCGATCACCTCACCCGTGCTGCGCGCCCGCAGGCCGAACGGCGCACCGTCCTCGACCGCGCGCATAAAGACATCGGATACCCGCACCGAGTTGTTGGCGTTCTGGTACTGCACGCTGGTGATGTCCGACCCGCCCAAATCCATGTCGAACCCGGCGTCGCGCAGGACGCGGATCTTGTCCTCCTCGCGGGCCTTGGTCTGCACGAACTCCCGGATGTCGGGGTGGTCGATGTCGAGCACGACCATCTTGGCCGCGCGCCGGGTGGCCCCGCCGGACTTAATGGTTCCGGCCGAGGCGTCGGCCCCGCGCATGAAGCTGACCGGGCCCGACGCGGTGCCGCCGGAGGAGAGCAACTCCTTCGACGAGCGGATCCGCGAGAGGTTCAGACCGGCGCCGGAGCCGCCCTTGAAGATCAGGCCCTCCTCGCGGTACCAGTTCAGGATCGAGTCCATCGTGTCGTCGACGGCCAGGATGAAACAGGCGCTGACCTGCTGCGGGGACGCGGTGCCGACGTTGAACCAGACCGGGGAGTTGAAGCTGAACACCTGGTGCAGCAGCATCCAGGTCAGTTCGTGGCCGAAGATTTCGGCGTCGTCCTCGGAGGCAAAGTACCCGTGCTGCTGGCCGGCGCGGCGGTAGACCGTGACCACGCGATCGATGAGCTGGCGCAGCGACCACTCGCGGTGGTTGGAGCCCACCGCGCCACGGAAGTACTTGGTGGTGACGATGTTCGCCGCGTTCACCGACCAGTCGACCGGAAACTCGACGCCGCGCTGCTCGAAGTTCACCGAGCCGTCGCGCCAGTTCGTCATGACGATGTCGCGCCGCTCCCAGGCCACTTCGTCGTACGGGTGTACCCCAGGGCTGGTGTAGACGCGCTCGACCGTCAGCCCGTCGACCGGGTAGGACGCGGCGCTCCCCCGGGCGCTACCGAGCGGGCGCCCGGCGTCGGTGTCACCCTGCCGCCCGGCGTCGGTGTCCACCGCCGGCTGGTCGGTAGCGGCCGGGTGGGAGTGGGCGACGTCGGTCATTGCGGTACCTCTCTGGAGGGGAAAGTGGATTGGGCAGCTGCGGTGGATCCGCCACCCTGGGCGGCGTCGCCGGGCCGACGGAGGTCGGCGATGGCCTTGTCGAAATCGTCGATCGAGCTGAAGGCGTTGTAGACGCTGGCGAAGCGCAGGTAGGCGACCTCGTCGAGTTCTCGCAGCGGCCCGAGAATGGCCAGGCCGACCTCGTTGCTGGGCACCTCAGCCGCGCCACTGGCCCGCACCGTGTCTTCGACGGTCTGGGCCAGGACGGCGAGCGCGTCATCATCGACCGGTCGGCCCTGGCAGGCTCGGCGCACCCCGGAGATGACCTTGACCCGGCTGAACGGTTCACTCACCCCGCTGCGCTTGACCACGGCCAGCGTTGCGGTCTCCAGGGTGGTGAACCGCCGCCCGCAGGCTTGGCAGCTGCGCCGACGCCGGGTCGCCTGGCCATCCTCCTGCTCGCGGGAGTCGAGCACCCGCGAGTCGGGATTGCGACAGAACGGACACCTCACGGCAATGCTCCTTCCCGGCCGAGCCAGCCGAACCTGAACGCTGTGGAGCCGAACCGCTGTTAAGCCGAACCGACCGGCACCCCGGCCCTACCGTCGCGAACCGCCCGTCCTCGACCCATGTCCGGTGCTCGTGTGGACCACGGAGTAAGCCCGGTGGGGACATCCTGTGGATGGCCATCCCCAACCTGTGGACGACTTACAGGCTTGTAACTACTAGATGTAGTGGCAACGCTAGATCCAGGCGCGGAATTCCGCAAGCGGCGACACGCCCGAACCCGCCTGAACCGTGCCGCGGCATTGCGGCGCCATTCGCTGGCCGGGTCGGTTCACCGGGTACGGAGCACCTGACCCGGCACCAGCTCGGCTCGGCCGAGGTCGTTGACCCGGATCAGATCGGCGACCTCGGCCCGCGGATCCCGCTGCGGGGCGACCCGCGTGGCGATGGACCACAGGGTGTCGCCCTCGTGGACGACGACCTGCGGCGCGGGCGGAGGGGTCGCCGGGCCGGCGGCGGCTGCTGTGCTCAGC
>JALZBL010000107.1 GCA_030947395.1 Actinomycetota bacterium
TCGCGAAGGTCAACGCACAGCCGTATTCCCTGCCCCTCGGCGACGGCCCCGGCCGGCTGAGCCGAGGTGACGGATCCGCGTTTCGCCCCGGTTGCGTGTTCACGTTGACGTCGTACAGTCCGCCGCATGAGTGACAGGAACTCCGAAACCGCGGCCACCAAATTGTCCGATGCGCTCGCCAGCGCGCAGCGCGAGGAGCGCTCGGACCAGCAGGCCGATCTCCAGCGTGACGTCGATGTCGACGCCCGGATCGCGGAAACGTTGAGCCGCACCGACCGGGACTGAGCCCGCCGAAGCGGCCCGAGGCGCTGGACGCTCAGCGGGTGCGGGACGCTCAGCGGGTGCAGGACGCTCAGCCGAAGCGGCCGCTGATGTAGTCCTCGGTGCGCTGCTCGGCGGGGTTGGAGAAGATCCGCTCCGTGTCGTCCATCTCGACCAGCTTGCCCGGCTGGCCGACCCCGGCCAGGTTGAAGAACGCCGTCTTCTCGCTCACCCGCGCCGCCTGCTGCATGTTGTGGGTGACGATCACGATCGTGTACTTCTGCTTCAGCTGCTGGATCAGATCTTCGATGGCCAGGGTTGAGATCGGGTCCAGGGCCGAGCACGGCTCGTCCATCAGCAGCACCTGCGGCTCGACGGCGATGGCCCGGGCGATGCACAGCCGCTGCTGCTGGCCGCCCGAGAGGCCGCCGCCGGGCCGCGGCAGCCGGTCCTTCACTTCCTCCCAAAGGTTCGCGCCGCGCAGGGAGCGCTCCACCACGTCGTCGAGTTCGCTCTTGCGCAGCTTGCCGCCCTGCAGTTTCAGCCCCGCCGCGACATTCTCGTAGATCGACATGGTCGGGAACGGGTTGGGCCGCTGGAAGACCATGCCGATCGTGCGCCTGACGTCCACCGGATCGACCGATGGGCCGTAGATGTCTTCGCCGTCGAGCAGCACCGAGCCGCTGACCGTGGCTCCGGCGATCACCTCGTGCAACCGGTTCAGGGTGCGCAGCATCGTCGACTTGCCGCAGCCGGACGGGCCGATGAAGGCGGTCACCGAGCGCGGCTCGATGGTCAGGTTGACCTCGGACACGGCGAGGAACTTGCCGTAGTAGATGTCGACGTTCTTGGCGTCTATGCGCTTGGCCATGATCAGATTTCCCGCGATCCTTCGGTGGAGGTGGAATCAGTTGGTGATCTTGCTGCGCCGTGCGATCAGGCGCGCGAGCAGGTTCAGTCCCATCACGATGACGATGAGGGTCAGGGCCGCGCCCCACATGCGGTCGGCGGCGAAGTGGACCTCGGTGCGCTTGCCGTTGACCAGCGCGACCTTGTTGCCCAGGTTCTGGAACTCGTTGTAGATGAAACCGGGTAGCGAACCCTGGAATCCGGAGCCCAGATTGTTGTTCAGGTTGGCGTTGTAGCCGACGAGGATCAGCAGGGGGGCGGTCTCACCCGCCACCCGGGCGATGCCGAGCACGATGCCGGTGACGATGCCGCTGGACGCCGTCGGGAGCACGATCCGCACGATCGTCTTCCACTTCGGCACGCCCAAGGCGTAGGACGCCTCGCGCAGCTCGTTCGGGACCAGCTTGAGCATCTCCTCCGTGGTGCGCACGATCACGGGCACCATCAGCATGACCAGGGCCAGCGACACCATGTAGCCGGCGCGTTGGCCGCCGAACGTGGTGATGAAGACCGCGTAGATGAACAGCGCGGCGACGATCGAGGGGATGCCGGACAGGATGTCGACCATGAAACTGGTGGTGCGGGCCAGCCGTCCGGTTCCGTACTCGACCAGGTAGATCCCGACCATGATCGCCACCGGGATCGAGATGAGGGAGCACAGGGCCACCTGCTCGGCGGTGCCCAGGATGCCGTGCAGCGCACCACCACCTCCGGTGCGATAGGTGAGACCGCGTTGGTCGGAGGTCCACCAGGAAGCGGAAAAGATGACGTGGAAGCCGCGACTGGCCACGGTCCAGATCAACCAGACGAGCGGGATGAGGGCGACCCCGAAGGATGCGGTGACCAGCACCGTGGCCAGCCGGTCCTTGACCTTGCGGGCGCCGGAACCGGGTCCGGCCGACAGGGCCGATCGGGGTGCCTCCAGGACGGCGGTCATACGAACTCCCTGCGCCGGTTGACGACGATGCGGGCCGCGGCGTTGACCACGAAGGTGAGGACGAACAGCACCAATCCGGCCGCGATGTAGGCCCCGGTCTGGCGGGGGTCGCTGAACTCCGCCGCGGCGTTGGCAATCTTGGAGGCGAACGTGTCGCCGCCGTTGAACACCGACCACGAGAACGGCCGGCCGCTGGGCACGGTGCTCAGGATCAGGGTGACGGCGATCGTCTCGCCGAGCGCGCGCCCGAGGCCGAGCATCGCGCCGCTGATGACTCCAGGTCGGCCGTAGGGCAAGACGGCCAGGCGGATCATCTCCCACCGGGTGGCGCCGAGGGCCCAGGCCGCCTCCACGTTCGCGCTCGGAGTGCGCTCAAAGACGTCGCGCGAGACGGCGGTGATGATGGGCAGGATCATGATGGCGAGAACCACGCCGCCGTTGAAGATTGTGCCCCGGGCGTAACCCTTGTCCCCGGCCAGCGGGATCACGTCGAACACGTAGAAGAAGCGCTGCACCGGTTCGAGCACCGGGGCCAGGACGATGATTCCCCAGACGCCGTAGATGATCGACGGGATCGCGGCCAGCAGGTCGATTATGTAGCCGACCGGGCGGGCTAGCCGCCGATGGGCGTACTGGGTGATGAACAGCGCGATCCCGATGGCGATGGGGACCGCCAGGATCATCGCCAGCAACGAGATCGCCACTGTCGTGTACAGCAGATCCACGACGCCGAAGCGCAGGTCCGCCCCGTTGACCGACCATCCGCGGGAGAACAGAAAGTTCTGCTTGTCGTCCCGGATGGCCGGAAATCCCTTGATGACCAGGAACGTGCCGACCAGGGTGATCAGCACGACGGTGAGCAGACCGGCGCCGGTGGCCAGCCAGTAGAAGATCTTGTCGCCCCGGCGGACCTGGCCCGACGGCGTTCCCAGGGCGGGGGACCCCGACCCGCTGACCGGTGCGAGGTCGTCGACCACCGCCATCCCGGCCGCCTGCGAATCGCCGACCACGGTGGGCGCCCCCGCCGTGGCCCGAGGCAGGTCAGCGGCGAACGTCGCGTCCTCGCCAGCCACGGCACCGGTCCCATCGGCCCCGGTCCCATCGGCCCCGGTCCTATCGGCAGCGGGCCGAAGGTCGTCGGGATCGCGACCCATCCGGCGCGGTTCGGTCATGGCCTCGTGTTCCGTCATGTCGTGGCGACCCGTCCGGACCGGCGGATCCCCGCTCCCCGAAGCTCGGTGGCACCGAGGACACGGGAAGCGGGGATCATCGTATTGATGAGGTGGCGGCGGGCGTCAGCTGATCTTGGCGATGGTCGCGGTTACCTTGGCCTTGATGGAGTCCGGGATGGGCGCGTAGCCGAGATTGGCCAGTGCCTCCTGGCCGGATCCGGAGGTGTAGGTCAGGAACGACTTGACCAGCGCACCGATTTTCGGGTCGGCGTACTTGGTGCACGCGATCTCGTAGGTGACCAGGATGATCGGGTAGGCGCCGGGCATCTTGGTGGCGTAGTCGATCTTCAGGGTGACGTCGTCCCCGGTGCCTACGACCTTCGCCGCCCCGGCCGCCTTCGAGGCGGTGTCGGCGTCGATGGCCACCGCGCCGCCGCCGTTGTCAATCTTGGCGGTACTCAGGTTGCCGGCAATGGCGAAGGACGCCTCGACGTAGCCGATGCCGCCCTCGGTGGCTCCGATGGCCGCCTGCACCCCGCCGGACTTGGCCTTGCCCTGGCCGACGGTACCGGCCCAGGCCTTGCTCGGCTTCGCCTTGAAGTCGGCTGGTGCGGCCGCGGCCAGGTACTTCTCGAAGTTCTCGGTGGTGCCCGACTCGTCCGATCGGAAGAACACTGTGATGGCCGTGGCGGGCAGGGTCACCCCGGAGTTGGCCGCGGTGATAGCCGGGTCGTTCCACTTGGTGATCTTGCCGAGGAAGATCTGCGCGACGAGTTTCGGCGTAAGGGTCAGCCCGGCGTCCTTGATGTCCTTGAGCTTGAACGCCACGGCGATCGGGCCGACGACCATCGGCAGGTCGACCGCCGGGGAGGCGCACGTCTTGGCCGCATTGGCGACCTCACCCTTGTCCGCCTTGAGGGCGGAGTCCGAGCCGGCGAAGTCGACCTGCTTGCCGATGAAGTTCTTGACGCCGTCACCGGAGCCGGTGCCGTTGTAGTTCACCGTGGCTCCGGAGCACTGCTGCTGGTACTGCTTCGTCCACTCGTCCATCGCGTTCTTCTGGGCGGTCGAACCCTCGCCCTTGAGCGTGCCGGTCGGGCACGAGCTGCCGCCCCCGGCCGACGAAGAACCACCGCTGCTCTTGCCGCCGGAGTTCGAGTCGCTGCTGCAGGCGGAGAGCAGCAGGACGCCGACGATCGTCAGACCGACAGCCGTCGAAGCCAGCCGGCCTCCGGGGTTGAACTTCACCGATGGATCTCCTTCGCAGAAAGCGCTATCACGCTTCGGATGAGGCGTCGACACTGCGAAGGTAGGGGGACCAGATGTATCGAACACCAGCGCCGGGTGAACGCCGGGTGAACGCAGCCGCAGCGCTCGGTAACGAGCAGCCGGCGCGGAGTTGATCAACGGATGAACGGGTTCGTCGGCCCGGCTCAGCGCAGCGGTCCCAGCAGGCGGACGTCGCGGCGGGTGACGGCGAAACCGGCGTCGAGGTACAGGTGCAGTGCGGCGGCATTGGCCTCCTCGAGGTAGAGGATCACCCGCTCCGCCTTCGACGTGGCCAGGTGCCGCAACCCGGCGGCCAGCAGTGCCCGGCCGAGACCGCGTCCCTGACCGTCGGGATCGATGCCGAGGACGTACACCTCGGCGACCGGCTCGGGACCGGAGTGCACCTTGGTCCAGTGGTAGCCGAGGAGGCGGCCCTCATCGTCCTCGGCCAGCAGGAAACCGGAGGGGTCGAACCAATCCTGGGCCATCCGCGCGGCGAGGTCGGCCGACGTCCACCCGCCCTGCTCGGGGTGTCCGGCGAAGGCCCGTGCGTTCACCGCCAGCCAAGCCGCCTCATCGGTGCCGACGCCGAACGTGCGCAGCCTTATCCCGTCCGGCACGTCGACTGCGACGTCCTGTGCTCCGGCCAGGTCCCGGCTCATGACCAGCATCACCCGCTGCTCGAGGTAACCGCGCTGCGCGGCGGCCGGCCCGACCGGCGAGTGACCGCGCGCCCACACCAGCAACGGCGTGCCGCCCGCGACCTCGGCCGCACTCAGCAAGGCGTCGGCCACCTCGGGTCGCCGGGCCGGACCGACCAGAACCTCGGCCGTCGGCGCCGTGGGATCGCGGCCATCGAGCTGGGCGTACCCGGACAGGGTGCCGGCGTTGGTGGCCAGCAGGTGCCGGAACTGATCAGCCTCCGATGACAACCGGAGCAGGGCGGCCTCGTTGAGCGGTTCTGCCCCGTCGAGCGCTTCAACCCCTGCGGCCAGGGCGACGATCCGGGAGCGTTGCGCGGCGTCCAGCCCGGGCAGCGTTCGCGTCTCGATCACCCGCGAACGGTAGCGAGCCCCTCTCCCGAGGCGGTCGCCGGATCGGTTCCGTCGGACCTCGCCGTGGCCCCGAGAGCCGATGCGCCGGTCGGCTCGTTGACCGAGGCCGGGCGGACGAACTTGTAGCCGACGTTGCGCACGGTTCCGATCAGCGCCTCGTGCTCTGGGCCCAGCTTGGCGCGCAACCGGCGGACGTGGACGTCGACGGTGCGCGTGCCGCCGAAGTAGTCGTAGCCCCAGACCTCCTGCAGCAACCGGGCCCGCGTGAAGACCCGGCCGGGCTGCTGGGCCAGGAACTTCAGCAGCTCGAACTCCTTGTACGTCAGGTCGAGGGCCGTGCTGCGCAATTTGGCGCTGTAGGTGGTTTCGTCAATGGTCAGCTCGCCAAGGCGGATGACGTCCGGGTCGCCGTCGTCGCCCGACCCGGCCCGACCGGCGCGGCCCACCGCGAGGCGCAGCCGCGCGTCCAGCTCGGCCGGACCCGCCGTATCCAGAACGACGTCGGCGATCGGCCACTCCGCCGACAGGGCGACCATCCCACCCTCGGTCAGCACCGCGATCACCGGCACATCGCTGCCGGCGGTGGCGAGGACGCGGGCGAAGGCCCGGGCCTGGCTCAGGTCGCGGCGGGCGTCGAGCAGCAGGATCTCGCCCTGGGGCCGGTCGAGAAGCCGGGCCGCGTCGAGGGGACCCACGCTCACCCGGTGCGCCAGGAGACCCAGCGCCGGAAGTACCTCGGTGGTGGGCTGGGCGGCCGACGTCAAGAGCACGATCTCCATGCCACGCCTCCTGTCGCTCGGTGCGGGAAGACCGCGTCCGGCAGTTGGGCGGTGAGCAAGCGCTAAACCTTCAGTTCACTCACCAATAGGC
>JALZBL010000424.1 GCA_030947395.1 Actinomycetota bacterium
GATGACGATCTTGCGTCCGGCCGTCTTGACCCCGGGGTCGCCCTCCTCGACGCGCACCCGTCCGGCGGCCTCGCTGATCGGGGCGACGCCCTTGGGGACGCGGGCCTCGAACAGCTCGGCCACCCGCGGCAGCCCGTGCGTGATGTCCTCGCCGGCGATGCCGCCGGTGTGGAACGTGCGCATGGTCAGCTGGGTACCGGGCTCCCCGATCGACTGGGCGGCGATGATGCCGACCGCCTCGCCGACGTCGACGAGCTTGCCGGTCGCCAACGAGCGGCCGTAGCAGGTGGCGCAGGTGCCTTGGGCCGACTCGCAGGTCAGCACGCTGCGAACCTTGACGTCGGTGATACCCGCGGCGACGAGGGTGTCGATGAGCACGTCACCGAGCTCCGCGCCCGCCGCGGCGACCACCTTGGAACCGGCCTTGGCGTTCTCGGCGAGGACGCGCGCGTAGACGCTCGTCTCGACGTGGACGTCACGGACCAGCGTGCCGTCGGCCGCCCGGTGCGCGATCTCCAGCGACACGCCGCGGTCGGTGCCGCAGTCGTCCTCGCGGATAATGACATCCTGCGACACGTCCACCAGACGACGGGTCAGGTAGCCCGAGTCGGCGGTACGCAGCGCGGTGTCGGCCAGGCCCTTGCGGGCGCCGTGGGTGGAGATGAAGTACTCCACCACCGACAGGCCCTCGCGGAAGTTGGCCTTGATCGGGCGCGGGATGATCTCGCCCTTCGGGTTGGCCACCAGACCGCGCATGCCGGCGATCTGACGCATCTGCATCATGTTCCCGCGGGCCCCGGAGTTGACCATGATGTAGACCGGGTTGGTCTTCGGGAAGTTGGCCTCCATCTCCTTGGCCACCTCCGACGTCGCCTTCGTCCACACCTCGACGAGCTCCTGGCGGCGCTCCTCCTCGGTGATGGCGCCTCGCTGGTACTGCTTCTCCAGCTTCTCGGCGTCCTTCTCGTAGCGGTCGAGGATCTCGGCCTTGCGCGGCGGCGTCACGACGTCGTCGATGGCAATCGTGATGCCGGAGCGGGTGGCCCAGTGGAAACCGGCCGCCTTCAGGGCGTCAAGGGTGATGGCGACCTGCACCTTCGGGTACCGCTCGGCCAGGTCGTTGACGATTTGGCCCAGCTCCTTCTTCGTCACGTCGTAGTTGACGAAGCGGTAGTCCTCGGGCAGCAGTTCGTTGAACAGGCAGCGCCCCAGTGAGGTCTCCAGGCGCACCGGGGTGCCGGGCTCCCAGTCCTCAGGAGCCGACCACGGCTCGGCGCCGGCGCCGTTGTCCACCGCGTCGACCCCCTCGACGCGGATCCGGACCCGGTCCTGCAGGTACAGATCGCCCCGGTCCATGGCCATCCGGGCCTCGGCCGGCGAGGAGAAGCTCGGGATGTCCCGGGCTCCCTGGCCGGTGACCAGGTCGTCGCGCTCGTGGGTCAGGTGGTAGAGGCCCAGGATCATGTCCTGGGTCGGCATGGTCACCGGACGACCGTCGGCCGGCTTGAGGATGTTGTTGGTCGACAGCATCAGGATGCGGGCCTCGGCCTGAGCCTCGGCCGAGAGCGGCACGTGCACCGCCATCTGGTCCCCGTCGAAGTCGGCGTTGAACGCGGTGCAGACCAGCGGGTGGATCTGGATGGCCTTGCCCTCGACCAGCTGCGGTTCGAAGGCTTGGATGCCGAGGCGGTGCAGCGTCGGCGCCCGGTTGAGCAGCACCGGGTGGTCGCGGATGACCTCTTCGAGGACGTCCCACACCACCGGACGCGCGCGCTCGACCATGCGCTTAGCCGACTTGATGTTCTGCGCGTGGCTCAGGTCGACCAGGCGCTTCATTACGAACGGCTTGAACAGCTCCAGCGCCATGCCCTTGGGCAGGCCGCACTGGTGCAGCTTGAGCTGCGGACCGACGATGATCACCGAGCGGCCCGAGTAGTCGACGCGCTTGCCCAACAGGTTCTGCCGGAACCGGCCTTGCTTGCCCTTGAGCAGGTCCGACAGCGACTTGAGCGGACGGTTGCCCGGTCCGGTGACCGGACGGCCGCGGCGGCCGTTGTCGAACAGGGCGTCGACCGACTCCTGCAGCATCCGCTTCTCGTTGTTGACAATGATCTCGGGCGCGCCGAGGTCGATCAGCCGCTTGAGGCGGTTGTTGCGGTTGATCACCCGGCGGTAGAGGTCGTTGAGGTCCGAGGTCGCGAAGCGGCCACCGTCGAGCTGCACCAT
>JALZBL010000425.1 GCA_030947395.1 Actinomycetota bacterium
GCGGCTCACCGACGCCCCCGGGCACGGCATGACGCTGCGCGCCGACGCCGACCGCTGGCGGGTGCGCTGACCGCGCCCACCGCCTGAAGACTGTTTGCGGCAACCGGCGTCCCGGACCCCGGCGTCCTCAACCCACCGAGGAGACGGTACGGCGAAGAGATCCGGCCGGCCACGTGCGACGCGAGGGCACGCGTCAGCATCGGCACCGTCGAGCTTCTCGCGGCAGCCCGCGTGCCGCGGTGAGGTGGCCCCGGCGATCGCATAGCGCCCAGCGCCGCACGCGGCACATTGAACCTGCCCGGTCTGTTCGTCGACGGCTAGGAGAGTCCTGAATATCTGCGTGTCGTTCTGGTCCCGCGCGGTGGGGCCGGGACGATGGGTTGGTGCAGGGTCATTCTGAAGGTCAGCGCGAGTTGTTGGATGCGGAGTCGGTGGCTGGGCATCTGCTTAAGCCGGGGAGTGTCTTCGCATTCCTGGCTGAGCACCGCAGCCGGTTGTTCCCTGACCAGATGTTCGCGGACCTGTTCCCTACGGTCCGGGGTCGGCCGTCGGTGCCGGCCGACGTGATGGCCGCGGTGATTGTGTTGCAGACGCTGCACGGGCTGTCGGACTCTGAGACGACCGACGCGGTGACGTTCGATCTGCGATGGAAGGCCGCGATCGGCTGGCCGGTGACGGCGAAGGCGTTTCACGACACGACGCTGACGTATTGGCGGCGGCGGCTGGCGGCCAGCGCCGACCCCAACCGGATCTTCACCGCGGTGGCGCGGGTGATCGCGCAGACCGGCGCGCTCAAGGGCAAGACCCGGCGGGCGTTGGACTCCACCGTGCTCGATGATGCGGTCGCCACCCAGGACACGGTGACGCAGCTGATCGCGGCGGTCCGCCGGGTCCGCCGCGACGTCGACGGCGCGGCCGTAGTCGTAGCCCGGGTGACGTCGGCCCACGACTACGACGACCCCGGCAAACCCAAGATCGCCTGGGACGACAAGGCCGCCCGTGACGCGCTGATCGACGGGCTGGTCCGTGACGCCCTGGCCGTGCTGGCCGCACTCGGCGATCCTGAGCCGGGCCCGGCGGCCGACGCCGTGGCGCTGCTGGCGTTGATCGCCGGGCAAGACGTCGAACTCGTCGACCCCGACCCCGACGATGCGGCGGGTGGGGTGCCGCGGTGGCGGATCGCCCGCAACGTCGCCCCGGACCGGGTGATCAGTGTCGTTGACCCCGATGCGCGGCACGCCCACAAGACCGTGCACCGTCGCCAGGACGGGTTCAAGGCCCATATCGCGGTCGAGCCCGATACCGGTCTGGCGACGGCCTGCAAGCTGAGCAAGGCCTCCGGCGCTGATAGCAGCGACGCGGCCGTCGGCGTCGAGCTGCTGACCGGTGAAACCACGCATCTGCAGGTGCTGGGGGACTCGGCTTACGGCAGTGGCCAGGCCCGCGCGACGCTGACCGAGGCAGGGCACATGCCAGTGATCAAACCGATCCCGCTGCGCCCGGCGGTACCGGGCGGGTTCACCACCGACGACTTCGACATCGACCTCGTCGCCGGCACTGTGACCTGCCCGGCCGGGCTGGTCCGAGCGATCACCCCCCGCCGGCACGCGACATTCGGTGTCGCCTGCCGAGGCTGCCCGCTGCGCAGTCGATGCACCACCACCGCCAAGGGCCGGCGGTTGAAGATCCACGAGCATGAGGCACTGTTGCGCGCTGCCCGGCGGCAAGCCGAAACGGCACATTTTCAGGACGTCTACCGCCGGCATCGGCCAATGGTCGAACGCTCGATCGCCTGGCTGGTGCGCGGCGGCAACCGCAAGGTCCGCTACCGCGGCATCGCCAAAAATGACCAATGGCTCCATCACCGCCTCGCCGGACTGAACCTGCGCCGGATGCTCGTTCTCGGCCTCGCGCACCAAGACGGAGCGTGGGCGCTGGCCTGACCACCCAGGACGGCCCCGTGACCCCCCCTTGGACCCGGCACAGACCGACCCGCATTCATCACCACCGGCGGGGCGACCCCCGGGTCGACCCTCGCGCCTGACTTCACCAAACGACACGACCGCCTTCAAGCGCCCCGCCACTCAAGCCTTGTTCAGGACTCTCCTAGGGGTCATACCCATGAAGTGCAGCGCGTATGGAGCTGCGACCTGAGGGCGGCTGGGGTAGGACATCGCCGCACTGTTGAAAAGGTCGGCTTCGTCTGTCCGGCCACCGAGGTAGGGC
>JALZBL010000426.1 GCA_030947395.1 Actinomycetota bacterium
GACGGCGAGATCCGCCTGGACTACAAGCCGGTCGTGGTCACCCGCTACCAGCCGATGGAGCGTAGGTACTGATGCCGGGTTCCCGTCCTCATTGCCCGGCTGGCGCTAGGCCGTGGATCGCGCCGGTAAGCCGATGGCCTTGCGTCTCGTCGGCGCGGCTGGGGCGTCGTGGTCGTCGCCGACCGGTCGTCCAACGCCTAGCTCAGGAGAGGTGATCACGTGACTGCTGTCGCCGAACGCGGGGCGGTGAGCGATCCGTCGACGCCGACGCGGACGATCACGGTGAAGATCCGCCGCTACAACCCGGAGTTCGACGCCGAGCCGTACTGGCAGAGCTTCGACGTCGACGCCCTGCCCACCGACCGGGTGCTCAATCTGTTGCATCAGATCAAGTGGTACGCCGACGGCTCGCTGTCCTTCCGGCGCTCCTGCGCCCACGGGGTGTGCGGCTCGGACGCGATGCGGATCAACGGCGTGAACCGATTGGCCTGCAAGGTCCTGGTCCGCGACCTCCCCGACGAGGTCACCATCGAGGCGATCAAGGGCCTGCCAGTCGAGAAGGACCTGATCGTTGACATGGAGCCGTTCTTCGAGGCCTACCGGGCGGTCAAGCCCTTCCTGATGGCCTCGGGCCCTGAACCGACGCGCGAACGCCTCCAGTCGCAGATCGATCGGGACCGCTTCGACGACACCACCAAGTGCATCCTCTGCGCGGCCTGCACCACGTCATGCCCGGTGTACTGGACCGACGGTTCGTACTTCGGGCCGGCGGCGATCGTCAACGCGCACCGGTTCATCTTCGACTCGCGCGACGACGGGGCGGAAGAGCGGCTGGAGATCCTCAACGATCGCGAAGGCGTCTGGCGCTGCCGGACCACGTTCAACTGCACCGAGTCGTGCCCGCGCGGCATCGAGATCACCAAAGCGATCCAAGAGGTCAAGCGCGCGCTGATCTTCCGGCGCTTCTGAGTTGCCGCGGGTGTCCTCGGCCGGCGATCAGAGCCAGACGCCCGAGCGCATCACCCGCCGGATCCGCAGCGAATCGTCGAGCACTACCAGGTCGGCCAGTCGGCCGGCGGCGATCTCGCCGACCTCGCCGTCGAGGCCGAGCACCCGGGCCGGGTTGCCGGAAGCGGCCGCCGACGCGACCTCGATGGGCAGTCCGACATCGAGTACGGCGCGCCGCACCGCTTCGTCCATGGTCAGCGTCGACCCGGCCAGCCGGCCGGTTGCCGGCAGCCGCGCCGCGCCGCGCCGGACGGTCACGAGTTGCTCGCCCAGGGTGTAGTCACCGTCACCCACGCCGGTGGCGCTGATCGCATCGGTCACGAAGACCAGCGGGCCGGACGCGGCGCGCGCGGCGAGCCGGACCATCGCCTCGTGCACGTGCACGCCGTCGTTGACGATCTCACAGGCTGCGCCGGAGTCCAGGGCGGCGCCGGCCGCTCCCGGGGCCCGATGGCCGAGGGCCGGCATGGCATTGAACAGGTGAGTGGCCAGCGCCGCTCCTGCCGCGAAGCCGGCTCGGGCCTGCTCGTAGGTCGCGTCGGTGTGACCGATCGCGGCCACCACCCCGGCCGAGCGGATCTCACGGATCACGTCCAGGGCGCGCGGCAGTTCGGGGGCCACGGTCATCGTGCGGACGCAGCCGGCGCCGGCGTCGAGCAGCTTGGCCACCACCTGCGGGTCGGGCGCCAGGAGGTGCTGCGGATTCTGCGCTCCGCACCGGGCGTGGGCCAGGAACGGGCCCTCGAGGTGGGCGCCGAGGACGCCGGAGTCGCCCCCGGTCAGCGCCGCGACCCAGCTGAGTTGCTCGCACATCGCGTCGAGATGGGCGGCCATCAGCGAGACCAGCAGGCGGGTGGTGCCGTGCCGCGCGTGGAAGGCGGCACCGGCTTGGATGGCTGATGCCGCATGAGTGAAGTCCGCTCCGCCTCCGCCGTGGACGTGTATGTCGACGAAGCCGGGCAGCACCCAGGCCCCGTCCAGGTCTTCGGCCGGCTGCGGCGGCGAGTTCGACCCGGTGGCGGTGATGCGCCCGTCGGCCAGTTGCACCCAACCCGGGCTGAGGATGCCGTCCGCAGTGACGATGCGCCCCCCAGCCAGGGTCGTCACGCGGGCACCGTCGCGGCTTCGGCCGGATCCCCGGCGGCGGCGGCCGGATCCCCGGCGGCGGCGGTCGGAGTTCCGGCGCCCCCGGCCGGATCTCGGGCCGGGTCTCGCGC
>JALZBL010000427.1 GCA_030947395.1 Actinomycetota bacterium
AGCGCGGGCACACCTGTGGCCCGTGACATTCTCGGGCCAGCAGCCAACAGTACCGGCGTTGCCGCCGCGCCGCCAAATCCGGCCCAGCAGCATGTCGGGACGGGCTGATCTCGAACGCAACCCGTCTGGGCCCCGGCCTACGGTGGCGCGCTACCTTTCGACCGGCGCCGAGCGCGCCGATGCGGCGGTACGCGCCAAGCCGTCGAGATGGTCGGCGATCCAGCGGCGTTCGCGGCCGGCCCGACCGGCCATCCCGGCCCAGAAGTACCTAAAGCCGCGATGGCCGCCGTGCACGGCGTTCGTCACGATCCTGTACGTCCAGTCGTGGTTGGCCAGCAGGCACCGGCTGACCTCTGCCCGCTGGTGACCATCGGCGCCGTAAGCCGAGAGCAGGAGGTCGAAACGCTCGAGACGACGGGCCCGCAGGTGCGCCGGCGTGTCCTCATCGTCTTGCAGCGGGCACCAATTCCGGGCGACGGTCGCCAGATCCCACGCAACACCGCCGGGGCCGGCCAGATCGAAGTCGACCAAGCCGACCGCGGTCGAGCCGTCGAACACCAGGTTGCCGGGGTGCAGGTCGTTGTGCCCGATGCTGCCGTCACGAAAGTGTTGCGGCACGGCATCTTGGGGCCACCTCAGCTCAGCCGGGTCGAAACCAGCCATCGCACGGTGGAACCCGGCGACCAGGACGGCCACACTGACCAGCGCCTCATCGGTGAACGCCCAATCCGGCAGAGGGAGGCGTCCGGGCCGGCCCGGGATCCAAGACAGGACCTCGGTCGACCCGGAGACGTCCAACACCCGCGGCGCGGCGGTGAACCCCACGTCCCTGAGGTGGCGGAGCACAGCGTGCGTCGCCTCACGAGCGGGGGCGATGGGTCGATGGACGGTGTCACCGATCCGGAAAACCCGACCGCGGTTGGCGACGCCGCCCATGAGTTCCGGCATCATCGGGGCACCTGGGATTGTGGTCAACTCCTTGCCGCTTGAATCGTTCAGGACGCCGCGAGCCAGGCTCGCGTGCGTCCCCACCGCGTCGACCGTAGCGCCCAAGTCGTCGCTGTGGACGTAATAGCGGGCTTCGGTGGTGATCCCCTCGGCCCTGCGCGCAGGCGCGGCCCTGCTCGGTGGACTCCGACGTGGCGTAGGGCCGCGGCCACCTACGGCGGCACGGCGTTGATCGACTTGCCCACCCACGCCGGGCTGCGCTAGGTGCCCTTTCGGCAGTGGTAGACCGCCGGGCACGTGGCGACGCACAACCCCCTCAACCTGGCCGCCCGCGGCCGCGCCCCACCACGGCGACGAAGGCAACGGAACCGAGATCTTACCTACCGGGCCGCCGCGAAGCCGACCACCCTGACCACGAAGAACCCCCCTTCACACGCCCGGCGCCGTCAGCCGACCCGGGCCACCAGTTCGGCGGTCGAAGCGCGCAGCCATCGGTGGGCCCGGACGGCCCGCGGACCGACCGCGTTCCAGTACTGCTGGAATCCCGGATGGCCGTCGAGGACCCGAGCGAGGACGATCTGGAAGGTCCACTCGTGATTGGCCAGCACGGCCTGCGCCACCGCGGACCTTTCGGTTCCGGTCGCTCCGTAGGCGTCCAGAAGCAGCCGGAACCGCTCGAAGCGTCGCCCGGCTAGGGCCGCGGGGACGTCGTCATCGGCGAGTAACGGGCACCAACACCGGGCCGCGGCGGCCAGGTCCCAGATCCGGCTACCCGGCCCGGCCAGGTCGAAGTCGATCAGGCCGACGGCGCGATCGCCGTCGAAGATGAGATTCCCGGGATGGATGTCGTTGTGACTGACCAGCCGGCCGCGGTAAGGACCAGGCACCTGGTCGTCCGGCCATAGGAACGCATCCGGGTCCAAGGTCTCGACCGTGTCGTGGAAGCGGCGCAGCAGCACTCCGACGCTGTGCAGCGATTCCTCGCTCTGCGCCCAGTCCGGCAACGGGGTTCGCGCGGCCCGCCCTGGTATCCACGACAACACCTCGTACCGGCCACGGACGTCCAGAATCCGGGGGGCTGCCGCGAACCGCTCGGCGCACAGATGGCGCAGGAGTGCATGCGTGGCTTCCGAGCGGGGGGCAAGGGGTCGATGCACCGTTGCCCCGATACGCACGACCTGACCGGAGTTCGCGACGCCACCGGCGAGGACCTCGTCGACCGGGTGGTCGGGCCACGGGCCGAAGTCCGGCCGCGGGGCGCCAAGCAGTCTCGCGC
>JALZBL010000428.1 GCA_030947395.1 Actinomycetota bacterium
ATCGCCCTCGAGTTCGACATTTCGGCGATCAAGTCCGTCGCGGCGTAAGCGCGGTCGGGTTCACCCGGGTCGGGAGCCGCGCGGGCCGGCCAGCCCTCAGTCGAACAGGGACAGCTGCTCGGGCCTCGGCTGGGCCGGTCGACGGCTGATCGGGCGCGGCCGGTAGCCGGTCCAGCTGCCGTAGGGCGGCTCGCCGTCCGCCGCGGTTCTGACCCGGCGGGGAACCGGGGCACTGTCGGTGTGGACGTCGCACAACGCCCGCAGGCCGGCCGCCATGGACGCGGTGAGCTGGTGGCCGGTGAAGACGCGCCGCACCGTGTCCTCGCCCAGGGGCAGCACACCCGGGCCGCGGCGCAGGTCGAGCGACAGGGGAAGGTCGTCGTGCATCCGCATCACCTGGCAGTTCAGCTCCCAGGCCGGGCGTGCGGCGGGGTGGCCGAGCACCCGGGCGGCGCCCGCGCCGACAGCGGCTACGACCGCCCGGCCACCGTCGGCCAGATCGTCGAAGGCGGCGCGGGCCGAGCCCAGGGCGACCAGGAGCCGGGCGGCCGTCTTCGGTCCGATGCCACGAACGCCGGGCAAGTTGTCCGACGGGTCGCCCCGCAGCGCGGCGAAGTCGCGGTACTGGTGTGGGCGGATGCCGAGCAGCAGCTCGAGGCGGTCCGCAGTGAGCATGGGCGACGCCTCTACCCCGCCGTTGAGGATGCGCAGCACCCGGGTGTGGTCGTCGATGAGGGGAAAGGCATCGCGATCTGACGTGGCCACTACGGTGCGAGCGCCCAGGCCGGGGGCCAGCCGGGCGGCCGACGCCAGGACGTCATCGGCCTCCAGCCCGGGCGGTACGACGACGGCGACGCCAAGTTCGGCGAGCACCTCGGCGGCGAGGACGAGCTGCTCCACGAGGGTCTCCAGCTTGTCCGTCCGGGCCGCCTTGTACTGCGGCCAGCGTTCCCGCCGGCGACTGCGGTCCGGGTCGTCGAAGCCCACCACCACGGCGTGGGCGCCCACTCGTTCCACCGCGGCGGTGAGCTGCATCAGTAGCCCGCGGACCGCCCACATCGGACGACCGGAGGCCGAACGTAGGCCGGTGCTGGCCTGGGCGTGGAAGCTGCGGTGGACCAGGCTGTTGCCGTCCACCGCCAACAGCACCGGTGCCTCACTCACGCTGCCACTGTGCCCGACCGGTGCGACAGATTGCCAACGTCCGTCGGCGTTTCGCGGTTGGTGCAGGATGGGATCCCACCCTCGAGAGGAGGCCGCCGTGTCCGAGGCAGCAAACGAGCAGGACCTGGCCGAGATCGGCGTCACTGGAATGGCCGTAATGGGCCGCAACCTGGCCCGCAATCTGGCCCGCAACGGCTTCCGCGTGGCCGTTCACAACCGGACGTCGGCCAAGACCAAGGACCTGGTGGCCGAGCACGGCGACGAGGGCGACTTTCGGCCCAGTGACTCGGCCGAGGAGTTCGTCGCCTCGCTCGCCCGGCCCCGCGCGATCATCATCATGGTCAAGGCCGGTGCACCCACGGACGCGGTCATCACCGAGCTCGTCCCGCTGCTCGACCCCGGTGATGTCGTCATCGACTGCGGCAATGCGCACTTCCTGGACACCCGCCGCCGTGAGGCCGCCCTGCGCGAGCGCGGCCTGCACTTCGTCGGTAGTGGCGTATCCGGCGGTGAGGAAGGCGCGCTGAACGGGCCGAGCATCATGCCCGGAGGTTCACCGCAGTCCTACCAGCGGCTCGGGCCGATCTTCGAGAAGATCGCCGCCCAGGTCGACAGCCAACCGTGCTGTGTGCACGTCGGCCCGGACGGCGCCGGCCACTTCGTCAAGATGGTGCACAACGGCATCGAATACGCGGACATGCAGCTGATCGCTGAGGCCTACGACCTCCTGCGTTCGCGGGCCGCCAAGTCCCCGGCCGAGATCGCGGAGATCTTTCGGGAATGGAACCGCGGCGATCTCGAGTCGTTCCTGATCGAGATCACCGCCGACGTCCTGGCCCATACCGATGCCGGGACCGGCCAGCCGTTCATCGACGTCGTGGCCGACCGGGCCGAGCAGAAGGGCACCGGCCGGTGGACCGTGCAGAGTGCCTTGGACCTGGGCATCCCGATCACCGGTATCGCCGAGGCGACGTTCGCTCGGTCGCTGTCCGGCAGCCAGCTGCAGCGCGAGGCCGCCCAGACCGTGTTCGCGAAAGACGCCTCCGCCGGTGTGGGCC
>JALZBL010000011.1 GCA_030947395.1 Actinomycetota bacterium
TGTCCCGCGGACGCCGCGGCGGCGACCGAATACACGGCCAGCGTCCCGTCCGCGGCCTGCATCGCGCTGGGGTCGCCGGTGACCGAAGGCGACCCTGAGCCGAGGTCCGCGAAGGCCGAGAAGCGCCCGCCGGCCACTGCCTGACCGGCGCCGGCGATCGTAGCGCCGTGCCGGGCGTAGACGACGATCTGGTGGGCCGCGGTGACCAGGGCGGCCGGCCGGCCGGTGAAGCCGCCGGTGTCGCTGAGCCGGATCCACGCACTGAAGGCGCTGCCCGGACGCGACTGGCCGATGCCCCACACGTTGCCGTCACTGGCGGTGGCGTAAATCACGAGCGCGCCGTTGGCCGCCAGGAGAGGAGTCGGGTCGCTCCTCAGGGTCGGCGAGCCGACGCCCATCACCCGCCAGCCGGTGAACGCCGCACCCGGACGAGGTTGCCCGTCGCCGAGGAGGTGACCGCCGGAGCCGAGGGCGTAGACGACCAGGGTGCGGTTCGCGGCCAAGAGCGCGGCGGGCTGGCCGGCGAACTGCGGACCCTGATTGATCACCGACCAGCGTCCGAACGCGCTTCCGGGCGCCGGCTGACTCGCCCCGAGGACGTTGCCGGCAGAGGTGCGGTAGGCCACCAGGACGCCGCTCGAGGCCAGCACGACCGGTCCGCTCGGTGGGGCAGAGACCGGGCCGGACCGGATGGTGGCCAGTTCCAGCCCGGGGTCGTAGTAGGTGTGCAGGATCTGCGCGTAAGTCAGCCCGGCCGCCGCGCAGGCCTGTGATCCCCATTGGCTCAGCTGCGATCCGTTATGTCCGGCGCCACAGGACTCCCCGGACCCCGCGGAGGTCAGGTAGGCCAGGTACGAGGCCTGCCGAACCGCGTGGCTGCCGTCGCGGGCGACCACGTTCCACGTCTGCTGCACCGCGTTGTTGGTGCGCACCTGGGCGGTGTTCGGGAGGTACACCTGGAAGCTGGTGTCGTCGGTGACGTCGAAACAGGTGCCGGGCGTGTTGAAGTAGCCGCCGTAGTGGTTGACCCAGTACCAGGCGTAGGACTTCACGGCCACCGCGCCGGACTTGATCGATTCGCCGTCCCAGCTGGAGATCCACTCATTGGGCAGGGTGTTCTCCACGTATTGCTCGAACGGCACCGCGACGACCCCGATGGGTTGTGAGCCGGCACCGCGCGAGTGACTGGCATAGCGCAGGACCCGGACGGACGCGGGCGGAGTGGTCTGCGAGGAGTAACCGCTGCAGGACTGCCCGTTGGGCCCGGCGGCGCTCTTGACGATGTGAACCCCGTCATTGACCGCCGGCGGCGGGCGCTCTCCGGGGGTGCGGCCGCCCGGAGCGGGCGCGGGCCGGGCCGCAGCTGCGGGGGTCGGGGTGGGGACAACGGGACTCAGCCCGACGCTGAGCAGCGCGACGCTGAGCAGCGCGACGCGGACTCGAACGGCGCGGACTCGAACGGCGCGGACTGGAACGGCGCGGACTGGAACGGCGCGGACTGGAACGGCGCGGACTGGAACGGCGCGGACTCGAACGGCGCGGACTCGAACGGCGCGGACTCGAACGGCGCGGACTCGAACGGCGCGGAGGGCACGGGGGGGACGCGACATCTTGGCTCCTCGGCACGGGGCGGGCAGGGAACTCGGCCGACCGGTGTGCGCCCCCCACGCGAGTCAGAATCCCGCTGCCGGGTGTGATCACCGTAGCCGACGCGGGGCTACGCCGTCGTCTGGGCAACGGTCTCGCGGGGGCCGGTGCCGTATCCTCGTCCCTCGTGACAAACCTGCAGGACGCGCGCCTGCTCGGCTCGGGAGAGGACGTCCAGGCGCTCGTCACGCGCTACGACCTGCGCCGGGCGGGGGCCCGACCGTCACTGGGCAACTACACGCGCGAGCTGTGGGGCCGGCGTCACTTCATCATCGAGTTCTCCCGCGCCAAGAACGCCATCGGGTACTCGCGCAGCTTCCTGGGACAGACCTGGCAGGTCTTGACGCCGCTGTTGAACGCCGGCGTCTACTACCTCATCTTCGGGGTGCTTCTCTCGACCCGCCGCGGGGTGCACAACTACGTCGCGTTCCTCGTCATCGGGATATTCATCTTCACGTTCACCCAGAGCAGCATGCTGCACGGGGCACGGGCGATCAGCGACAACCTCGGCTTGACCCGGGTGCTGCACTTTCCGCGCGCCGTGCTTCCGGTGGCCTCGACGGTGATTGCCCTGCAGCGCCTGCTCGTGTCCATGGTCGTGATGATCCCGATCGTGGTGCTGACCGGTGAGCGGCCGACCCTGCACTGGCTGCTTCTCGTGCCCGCGCTCACCCTGCAGGCCCTGTTCTGCTTCGGGCTGGCCGGCATCATGGCGCGGATCGGCGCGCGGGTGCCGGACACGTCGCAGATCCTGCCGTTCCTGCTCCGAACGTGGCTCTACCTCTCGGGGGTTTTCTACAGCATCCACACCTTCGCCGCCCACCACGGCCAGTGGGTCAAGTTCCTGCTCCAGGTCAACCCGGGCGCGGTCTACGTCGACCTGGCCCGCGACGCGCTGATCACCAGCAACCAGCCGTTGCCGCCGTATGAGTGGCTCTACGGGATCGGCTGGGCCCTGGTGATCGCCGGCGTGGGTTATGTCTTCTTCTGGCAGGCGGAAGAGCAGTATGGCCGGGTCTGAGCCGCTGTCCCCGAACGAGCCGCCGTCGCCCACCGTCATCGTCGACAACGTCCACCTCGTCTACCAGGTGGCCGGCCGACGGGCCAAGGCGGGCGCCCCGGCTGCCCTACGCCGGATCGTGCTGCGTCAATCGCCACCCGGCTTGCGCGAGATCCACGCCGTGCGGGGCGTAAGCCTGACCGCCTGGCGCGGTGAGGCCATCGGCCTGATCGGTCCGAACGGCTCGGGCAAGTCGACCCTGCTCCGCGCGATTGCCGGCTTGATGCCGCCGCAGTCCGGGGCCATCTACACCCAGGGGCAGCCGTCCCTGCTTGGCGTCGGGGCCGCTCTGATGAACGACATGACCGGTGAGCGCAACGTCGTCCTCGGCTGCCTCGCCATGGGGATGAGCCCGGCCGAGGTCAAGCAGCACTACGACTCCATCTGCGAGTTCGCCGGGATCGGGGAGTTCATCTCGTTGCCGATGAACACCTACTCCTCCGGAATGGCGGCCCGGCTGCGGTTCGCGATCGCGGCAACCAAGTCGCACGAGGTCCTGCTGATCGACGAGGCACTGGCCACCGGCGACGCCGAGTTCCGGCGGCGCAGCGAGGCCCGCATCCGCGAACTTCGGGCGGCGGCGGGCACGGTATTCCTCGTCAGTCACGGCCTCGGTGTGGTGCGCGAGACGTGTGATCGGGCGATCTGGCTCGAGAAGGGCGAGATCGTGGTCGACGGCGACGCCCAGGCGGTGGTCGACGCCTACGAGGCGCGGCACGACCCGCAGGCACTGAAGGAGCGATTGGTCGCAGTCCAGTCCGGCTTCGGGGCACGCGGGTACGACGAGCCGTCCGAAATCTGAACCGCGACATGAGAACCAACCCGACTGGGCTGCGCCTCGTCCACCTCGGCCGGGTGCGCCCGGGCGCGGCCTTCTCCGCGCTGTTCGTCCTCTACCTTCTTCTCCTCGGCACATGGGCTCTGGCCACGCCGCTGGGCCAGACTCCGGACGAGTGGGCGCACGTGTTCCGTGCCGGGGGCGTGGTCGATGGCCAAGTGATGATCGCGGCGCCCGGTCCGATCGATGCCCACGTCGGGGATCCGGTTCGCATCAGCCGAAAGCTGGCCGAACGGAACATCGACACCCGCTGCTTCCGGTTTCGCCCGACCGTTGCGGTTAGTTGCGCCAAGCCTTCGAACGGTTCGGCCGAGCCGGTTTTCGCGGCCACGACGGCCGGCCGTTACCCGCCGTTCTACTACGCGCTGGTCGGGTGGCCGTTGCGGTTCGGATCCGGCGACACGTCGCTGTACGGCATGCGCCTGATCACCGCGTTGCTTTCGGCCCTGTTCCTCGCCAGCGGTGCCACCGCCGCCCTCCGGTTGCGGGCCGGCCTGGCGTTCACCGGTTTCGTCGTGGCGGTCACTCCGATGGTGGCCTACCTGGCGGCGATGATCAATCCGAACGGGCTGGAGATCGCTGCAGCCTCCTCGCTCTGGGCCAACCTCCTGCTCTGGCTGGAATCCGCCTCGCCACCGGGCCGGCGCGCCGGACGGATCGGAGCGGCGGTCGCGGCCTCGACGATGGTCCTCTGCCGAACGATTTCCATCGTGTGGGTGGCGGTGGCGGTGGCCTCGACCGTCGTCCTGGTCCGTCGGCACTGGGTCCGGTCGGAGCTCTCGGGCCGGCGCGCGGTTCGGCCGGTCGCTGCCGTACTGATCGCCACGATCGTATCGGGCGTCTGGGCGCTCGACTCCCGTGAATTCCAGATCGCCCCGATCGTCTCGCCGCGGCCCAGACCCAACCACTCACTCTGGACCAGCATGACTCGCGCGTATCACGTCCTACCCCACTGGCTGCACGAAGCCATCGCGGACCTGGGCTGGCTGGACACACCGGTGAGCCAGGCGACCTACCGTGCGTATTACGCAGCGATCATCGTCCTCGCCGTCGCAGCGTTGCTGGGCGCCAGCGGCGGGCGGTGGAGAGAAGGCCTGGCCGCCTTTTTGGCCGTGACGTTAACGACGATGGTCACCATTTACCTGGCCGCCGCCAACGCCAATTCCCTGAAATTGAGCTTCTGGCAGGGACGCTATTCACTACCCATGGCCGTGGGTATACCGATCCTGCTCGGGTTCGCCGCGGGAACCTGGCGCCGGGCGAGCTGGCTGGCCGGCCTGTTCGCCCTCGCGGCGGTGATGTCTTCGACCGTCGTGCAGGCCACTAGTTTCCTAAAGTTCTTCCGGCGCAACTCGGTCGGTGTCTCGCGTCCGCTGGACCTGTACGGAGGCTGGCAACCCCCACTCGGCGTCCTGCCCTTGACCGTCGTGCTCATCGCCGCGAGCGGGTTGCTCGGCGGATTGGCGGTATGGCGAGCAGTCTCTTCAGAGGATCCAAGTGGCATCGCACAGACCGACCTCGGGCCCGACTCTCCTCGCCGGTTCACCGGCCGACGCCGGCCGTCCACCGACGACCGCGTCGCGGTGGATGCGCTCGGCCGCGGCGCTTCGCCCTGATCGAGGTTCCAACCGCGCTAGTCAGACGATGGGCGGCCGACCGGCTCGGGTCATGCGCCAGACGGTGCGCCACGCGATCGGGCGCCGAAAGCCCGCGTCCTCGTGGAGTCCCTCGTAGACGCCACGCACTGAATCGGCCAGCGCTTGCCGGCCGCGCAGGCGACTCAGCGTCAGCACCGACCACACCAGCAGGTACACCGCCGCCACCGGCCGAGGCAACCGGCGCCGGGCCAGGAAGACCCGGTTGCGCACGGACCGGCGATACAGGTCAGCGTGGCGGGTCGGCGCGACGGCCGGATGCAGGGCCACCAGGTCTCCCGCGTAGCGAACGCGGGCTTCGGCGTCCCACACCGCCCAGGCCAGGTCGATTCCTTCGTGGGCGTAGAAGAACTCGCCGGCCCACCCACCGATCCGCTCGAACAGTTCCCGGCGGATCGCCACTGCTCCCTCCCACACCGCGGTGACGTCGCTGGACCGGGCCGGATCACCGACGCGCAACCGTGGCGTCCAACGGCGCGGAGCGGGACGCCCGTCCGGGTCCAGCACCCTCGGCTGGACGAGGCCCACCTCGGGTTCGTCGGCGAACAGGCGACCCAGGCGGGCCAGCGTGTCGGTATCACGCAGGCGCGCGTCGTCGTCGAGGAAGAACAACAGTTCCCCGCTCACGTACGGCACCCCGGCATTGCGACCGGCCGGAATTCCCACGTTCTCGCTCAGGGCGACGCCGCGCGCGCCCGCGGGCAGCCCCACCGGATCCCAGCCGTTCCCGACGACGACCACGTCGAGATCCACGCCCGTCTGGGCGAGCAGGCTGGTGAGCCCGCGGTCCAGATCGGCCGGACGCTGTCCCTGAGACAGCACGACGACGCCGTAGGTCGGGCGCCGGCTCACTCGGCGCTCACCCGATTCGAGCTGACGATGGCGAGGAAGTGCCCGACGACCGAGAGGGCCGCGAGGGGCACGACCACGGCGAGCAGGCCCCGCGTCCCGGCGAGGCCGCCGGCCAGCAGGTCGATCACGGCGGCGGCCACGATGATGAGAGTGAGTTCGATCGAGTGATAGATCCGATGGAACGGAAGGAACCGCGCGAGACCGCGCAACCGGGCGAGGATCCCCGACCTCGGTCGGCTCACCGCGGCGGCGTCCGGCAGCGGTCCCAGGCCCGCGGCAGCCCGGGCCGCGTGGACCATGTCGTTGAGGGCCTTGTTCAGAGCCAGCAGCCAGGCCAGGGCGGCGCCGAGGGCCAGCCAGCCGAGGTGGTCGCCGAGGTGGCCGATTCCGCCGGCGGCGCGAGCACCCAGGGCCAGCGCAATCAGGGTCTCCACGGTGTAGTGACCGACCTTGTCCAAGAAGATCCCGAGCGGGCTCGACGTGCCGCGCCAGCGGGCCACCTCACCGTCGCAGGCGTCCCACATCATCTGCAGTTGGGTGAGGAGCACCGCCAGCAGCGCCCCGAGGAAGGACGGCACGAGCACCAGGGCCGCCGCTCCGAGCCAGCCGCTGACAATCATCAGCCAGGTGACACCGTTCGCACTGATGCCGGTCGGCAGCAGCAACCGGGTCACGTACGGAGAGAACCGGCGCATGTAGAGGTCGCCGGTCCAGTGTTCGGCCGTTCGGCGCCCGCGCACCGAGGCCGGTTGCGTTATGTCGCGCAGTTCAGCGATGGAGGGTCGCGACGACCGGTCGCCGTCGGTCACGACCGCAGGGCCGCGAGGCGGGCCGTCCGGGCGGCCAGCTCCCGCCCGCGCAGGGCGACCAGGTCCTCGCACGTGGACAGGAACCGCTCGGTGGACGCCCCGGGTGACGTCTCGCCGAGGGTGTACTTCACCCAGCGCCGGCGCCGGCCAGCGTCGCGATCGGCAAGGGCCTCGCGCACGACCCGAGCCGCGCTCGTGGCCTCAGCCGTGGTGAGCCCCGGCACTACGTGGAGCACGGAATCTGCGTCGACGACGGCCGGTGTCGCGGTCGGTTGCGTGACGACGATCGGGCGGCCAGTGGCCATCCAATCGGTCGCTACGGCTGACACATCACTAATCAGGATGTCGGCCGGATCCCGGCGCGCGGACCAGGTCGGCGTGAGGTCGACCTCGTGGCCGCCGTCACGATCAGTTCCGCGGGCGCTGCGGACGAGGGCCCGCAACTGCTGGTCCGCCGCGGCGAAGTCCGCGCGGTTGGCCCCGGTGCGGGGGTGCGGCCGGTAGATCACTCGGAATTCGCGCGACTGCAGCAGCGACCGGAGCAGGGCGCCTCCGTGCGAGACGACCGAGCTGTAGGCCATGCTCGGCTGGGCGCCCTCCCACGTGGGTGCGTAGAGCACCGTGGGCCGACCCGCACCGCCTTCCCGCCGCTCAGGGCCGGCCAATGCGCCGGTCGCGCCGTCGTCGAGCTGCGGGCGACCGACGAGGCGGACGTGGGCGCCGACGTCGTAGCGGATGAGGTTCCGGTGCAGCCGATCGCGACCGGCCTCTCCGGCGACCAGGACGAAGTCGTAGGCCTTGACCTGATTGCTCGCCGAAGCCACCTTGTCGCTCTCGCCATGGCCGAGGTAGACGTGCAGCATCGTCGCGAATCGCAGCGGGTACAGATTGCGGACGTTGTGGTTCACGTACAACGCGAGAACCACGTCGCTGCGCGACACCAGATCCTCGAGCGTGCCGATGCGCCCACAACACACGACGGGCAGGTCGCACTCCGACCTCACCGCCGCGGCGGTCCGGCTGTCCAGGCAGACCACGCCGACCCGGTGCCGCGCATTCAACTCGGCCAGCGGTCGGTACCACTGACGGAGCTGATAGAGGTTGGGTCGGGTGTCGGGGAAGTAGACCATCACCGCGAAGTCGAGCGACGTTCCGCGCAGGGCGTCGTCGTCGCCGAGGCCGTCGGGGTCGCCCTCGGGTAACAGGCCCCACCGTCGGATCAGACCACCGGCCACCCGACGCACCCGGCGGCGCAATCCCAATCGCCGGGCCGGCGTCACCGCGTGCGGCGCCATCGCCGCACGGCGTGTCGGCATGGGCAACCTCCGGGTCACGGGCCAGCAGGACGGCGCCCACCCGGGCGCCGGCGAGCCCAAACCTTATCGGCACCGCCGTCACCGGCGCGGCGCAGGGAGTCCGGCCGCCGCCCGACGGCGAAGACCCAGCTGCGGGCGGTGTGCGGTGTAAGGTTCCAGCGTCCGTGGCCGGGACGCGATCGTCGTCGGCCGTGTCCGATGTCCACCCTCGAGCACTGGATGATGCCTGGCATGACCGCACCCGACGCTTGCGGCCTACGCACCGTCGCGGTCGTCCTGGCCGGCGGCACCGGATCCCGGGTGGGTCTCGATCTTCCGAAGCAACTGCTCAAGGTGGCCGGTCGCACCATCATCGAGCACACCGTCGAGGCTCTGCACGACTGCCCAGAAATCGACGAGATCATCATCGTGATGACTCCCGACTTCGTCGGGGATGCCAGGCGGCTGCTGCTGGGCCAGGCGCGGCTGCCTCGCGTGAGCCGGGTCCTGGCCGGCGGGAGGGATCGCAACGGGTCGACCCAGGTGGCGCTGGACGCCCTCGGCGAGGAAGAGGTCAATGTCCTCTTCCACGACGCCGTCCGCCCCTTGCTCTCCCGGCGGGTGGTCCAGGACTGCGTGGCGGCGCTGAAGACGTACCGCGCCGTGGACGTGGCGATCAGCTCGGCCGACACCATAGTGCGGGTGGACTCCGAGGACCACATTGTCGAGATCCCGGAACGTAGCCGCCTACGCCGGGGCCAGACCCCGCAGGGGTTTCGGCTCTCGACGATCCGGCGCGCCTATGAGCTGGCCACACAGGACCCGGACTTCAAGGCGACCGACGACTGCGGCGTCGTGCTGCGCTACCTGCCCGACGTGTCGATCTACGTCGTCGCCGGCGATGAACAGAACATGAAGGTCACTTACCCGCTCGACCTCTTCCTGGCCGACAAGCTCTTCCAGCTCGCCTCGCACCTCGCGACGACGCATACCGCCCCGGACCTGCGACAGGCGCTGCAGGGCAAGACGGTCGTCGTCTTCGGCGGGAGTTACGGCATCGGCAGCGACGTCGTGCAACGGGCGAGCGAGGCCGGTTGCCACGTCTTCTCGTTCAGCCGTTCCACGACCGGGACATTCATCGAGGACGCGGCGTCGGTCGGCCGGGCGTTGCAGGAGGTCGAGTCGGTCAGCGGCCGGATCGACGCCGTGGTGGTCAGTGCGGCCCAGCTGGCCAAGGGACGACTGTCGGACATGGACGACGACCAGGTGCGCCACCAGATGGAGGTGAACTACCTGGGCCCGGTCACGGTGGCGCGGGCCAGCGAGGCGTATCTGCGCGCGACCGGCGGTCACCTGGTGTTGTTCACGTCGAGTTCCTACACGCGGGGACGCGCCGACTACGTGCTGTACTCCTCGACCAAGGCGGCCGTCGTCAACCTGGCCCAGGCGCTCGCCGACGAATGGTCAGGCGACGGCATCCACGTCAACGTCATCAATCCGGAACGCACTCGCACCCCGATGCGGCAGCAGGCCTTCGGTGCCGAGCCGGAGGGGACGTTGCTGGAAAGTGCGGCGGTCGCTGCCACCGTCCTCGACGTGTTGGCCTCCGACATCACCGGCCACGTCGTCGACGTACGCCGGGCGGTCAGGGCGCGCGGGGAGTCGGAGGCGGACCTCGCCGCCCAGGCGGTTGCCGAAGTGCAGGCCGAGGCCCAGGCCGAGGCCCAGGCCGAAGTGCAGGCCGAGGCGTACGCCGGAGCGGACACCGACGACGGAGCGGACTCCGGCGGCATTCGGTGATCCGCTGGTATTCCGTCTCGCTCGTCCTGGTGCTCGGCGCGCTCTACGCAGCCATTGCCTCGGCCAGTCTCACCGGCGGGCTCGGGCTGCTGCTGCTGGCCTCGGTCGCGGCCCTCGTCGTCGATGCTCTTCTGCAGCGGACCGACGATCGGATCGTGCTCGGCGGCCTGAACCGGGTGGGAGCGGGCATCGCGTGGCGCTTCTTCTACTGGGAGATCCTCTCCGTCGTCTTCTTGCTGCGCTCAGGCGAGCTGTCGCGTTCACAACAAGTCGTCGTCGTGGTCGCCGTCGCGGCTCATCACCTGGTGCTCGCGCTGCACTCCGGCCTGCAGATGCTGGTCAACGCCGGGCGCCTGCGCCGGGTGGAGACGTGGAACCTTCCCGTGCCCGGCGACGCACTGCCACCGGCCCCGCCAAATTGGCTGCTGCGCGGCGGAGGCCGCCTAGTCCTGCATACCGCGGTCCTGTTGCTCGCCGCCCTCGGGTGGGCGTTCGTCAACGGTTCCTACGCTCTGGTTGCGCCGGCGGCGGTGGTCATGGTCGGCGCGGCCCTCGTTCCGCCGCTGCTGCTCGTGCCCTACGTCGCGGCGCTGCGGCGCCTACCAACCGACGACGTGCGTCTGGCGGCGGCGCAGCGCGCGGTTGCTGATCTCGCGCCCGTCGTGATCCTCTACTTCTCCGGTGGCCGCAACTCCGTCTATCAGGTCAACATGTGGCTGGAAACCATGCAGCGTCTCGACCGCCCCGTCCTGGTGCTCCTGCGTGAACGGCGCTACCTGCCGGAGTTCGGCCCCACCACCGTTCCCGTGCTGTGCCTGCCGTACTCAATCGATCTGATGAACCTGGGGCTGCCCGGCGCGCGGGTGGGGCTCTACGTGTCCAACGTCGGCAAGAACATCCACCTGCTGCGAGAACCGGCCCTCAAGAGCGCCTTCATCGGCCACGGTGACAGCGACAAGACTGCCAGCTTCAACCCATTCGCGAAGGTGTACGACGAAGTGTGGGTGGCCGGCGAAGGGGGGCGGCAACGCTATCTGCGCGCACAGGTGGGCGTACGCGAGGACGAGATCGTGCTGGTGGGGCGCCCGCAGCTCGACGGCATCCATCCGGCCCAGCCGCGACCGGCAGGTGCACCGTTCACCGTCCTATACGCGCCCACGTGGGAGGGCTGGACCGAGGATCCACACCAGTCTTCGGTGGTCTCGATGGGACCTCAGATCGTGCGACTGCTGCTGGCGACGCCGGGAGTTCGGATCCTCTACAAGCAGCACCCGCTGACCGGATCGGTGAACCCGGCGGCCGCCGCCGCGAACCAGCTCATCCTGGACCGGCTCGAGGCGGCCGGACCACCGCACGTGGCCGTGGTCGGCGATACCACTCTGTTCGAGTGCTTCAACGAATCCGACGCCTTGATCAGCGATATCTCCAGCGTCGTTTCGGACTACCTCAAGTCCGAGAAGCCGTATTTCGTCACCAACGGCGCCGCGATCGCCGAGGACGCCTTCCGCGAACAGAATCCCTCGGCGAGCGCCGCTTACCTGATCGGGCCGGACGCGCACGGCCTGCCAGCCGGTCTGGTCGAGGCTCGGGGCCCGGACCGGATGCGCCCGGAACGCACCCGCGCCCGCGCTTTCCTGCTGGGCGACCCGGACGCGGACGCGATGACGCAGTTCCGCCAGGCGGTCGACAACCTGGTGGCCCGGGCCGATGCCCAAGCGTCGGTTGCGCGCATCGGTATAGATGACGATGAACGGATGGAACTGGAAACGACGGTGGACTCGCGGACGGAGATCCTGACCGGCACCGGCGAGTTCACTGACGCCTGAGCGGGCGTGTGCGATTCGGGCCGGGCGGCACGCGAGGCGTCCACGGCTCGGACGTCTGGCATAGTCGCGCCGTGACGTTCTCGGTACTGTTTGTGTGTACCGGCAACTTGTGCCGCTCGCCGATGGCCGAGCGTCTGTTTCGGGCCCGCATTGCCGACGACGCACCGGTCGTGTCGGCCAGCGCGGGCACCGCGGGCCTTGCCGGGCACCCGATGGACGCTCCCTCGGCGATCGCCCTGCGTGAGCTGGGTGGTGATCCGGACGGGCATGCCGCCCGACCGCTCACCAGCTCGATGGTGAGGTACGCCGATCTCATCCTCGCCGCGGAGACGCGGCACCGATTCGTGATTCTGCAAGCCGATCCGCTCGCCATTCCTCGGGCCTTCACCCTGCGCGAATTCGCCCGCCTTGGGGCCACGCTTTCGCCCAGCGCTCAGCCGGCTACTAGCGACGCCTTGGTTGCGCGCGTCCGCGAGGTAGCCCGGCAGCGCGGGCAGGCACCCCCAGCCCAGCCCGGTGCCGACGACATCGCCGATCCGTTCGGCGCGGGCCTGCCCGTCGCCCGCCGCTGCGCCGGGCAAGTCGCCGAGGCCGTCGACGCAGGAATCGAGATACTCGGCCTGAACCGCTTCGACCCAGTCCGTTCCGTGCCGCGCACGGGGGGAGCCCTTCGAAGTCGCGGCATCCGCTTGCGCCATGGCAGGATTCGCCCGTGAGCACGCCTCGGCGATGGCGGGTCACCAGCCCGTATCGACGGCTGCGCCGCTGGGCGCGGCACACGCCGAACGGCACGATTGCTCTCAACATGATTACCGCCGGCCTGGTCTTCATCCTCGCTGCGGTGGTCCTCGCGTTCTTAGTCTTCTGACGCCGGGGCCGCCGCGAGCCGCGGTCGAGTACCGCCAGGCTCAGGAGGGCCGTTCGCCGGTCGGGATCGGCTCGCCGTGCCTCTCGAAGCGGGGGGGATGCATCGGCTCGCTGCCCGGATCTCCCGGCGACCGAGATAAATGTTGCGGGTTGACGTCGGCATCGGGCCCCCCGGTCGGCGGGGCCCGCAGTGCCCCTAGATGCCGGCCGCGCCGAGGGCGATTCGACCGGTACTCGTAGTGGTAATAGCCGTAGGCCTCATCGAAGCGTCCGCGCCCGCGGGTGATCATGTTGAGCACGACGCCGACCGGTTGTTGACCCACCTTCGCCAGCGCCTCCACCGACCGGGCGGCCTGCTCGCGGGTCGACTTGCCCGCGTGGTGCACCACGAGTGTCGCGTCGGCGATGGCCGCGACCTCGGCGCCGTCGGCCACCGGCAGCAGGGGAGCGGTGTCGATGATTGTGTAGTCGACCTTTTCGGCGATTTGCCTGATGATCGCCCGCGCCTGGTCGCTGATCAGCAGCTCGCTGGGGTTCGGCGGGACCGGTCCGCAGGTCAGCACGGCCAGGTTGCGGCCGGCGTTCTGCAGGACGGTCTCGACGTGGGCCTTGCCGATGAGCGCGGTCGTGAACCCGACGTCGCTGACGAGTCCCAGGGCTTTGGCCAGGTTGGGCCGGCGCAGGTCGGCCTCGATCAGACAGACGCGATAGCCACCTTCGGCGAGCGCGGCCGCCAGATTGAGCGCCGTGGTGGTCTTTCCCTCGCCCGGTATCGCGCTGGTAACCGCGATGATCCGTGGGGCGTCGTCGATGTTGACGAACTGCAGGTTGGTCCGCAGCTGCCGGTAGGCCTCGGAACGGGCGCTGTGCGGATCGCCCCGGAACGCGATCGGAGTCTTGGCGGTGCGCTTGTCGAAGGGCACGTAGCCGAGGACCGGGACGCCGAGGGCTTCGAAGTCCTGCGGCCCCTTGACCGTGTTGTCGAGGACGTCGCGGAGCACAACGATACCGATGCCAAGGAGCAGGCCGAGCACGAAACCCAGCCCCACGTTGATGGTCGCACTCGGTTTGATCGGAGACCCTGGCTCGGCGGCCGGATGAATGACCGTGAGCTTGACGACCGGCTTGCCCTTGGCGTCGGTCTGCTCGGTGGTTTCGACGACCTTGTCGAATTGTGCGGCCACCGCATTGGCCAACCGCGCCGCTTGTTGCGGGTCGTGGTCGGTGATGTGCAGGTTGATGAGTACTTTCGTCGGCGGTGCGTCGGCGCTGATCTTGGCGGCGAGCTGCGCCTTGGTGAGGTTCAGGCCGAGTTTCGTGATGACCGGCCCGGTGACCGCTGGGCTGTCCGCCAGGGCGGTATAGGACTGCACGCGTTCCTGGGTGAAGGTGTTTCCTTGGGCCAGTTGGGTTGGATCGTTCCCGGCCGATGTCGCCACAAACACCTGCACGTTGGCCTGGTAGAGCTTCGCAGTGGTCAGCGTCAGGATGATGCCCAGGGCCGACCCGACAACGACGAGCGCGAGGACGAAAGGCCAGCCCTTGCGAAGGACGAGAAGAATTTCACGCAGTTCCAAGAGACCGCCTTTCCGTGCGCAACAAGAGGATAACCGCTCTCGCCATCTTCGGCCGAGGTCCCGTCACGGCCGGGTGCCCCGTCGTTGCCGAAACACCCGGTAGTCCTCGCTACAGTATCCCGGACGCGGCAGAATTGGAGGGACCGGTGGCCGGAGAAGTCGAGGGGCGAACGGTATTGGTGACCGGCGGGACCGGTTCGTTCGGCCACATGATGGCCCGGCAATGCCTGGAAAGGGGAGCGGCACAGGTTCGAGTGCTGAGCCGCGATGAAGCCAAGCAAGATGCCATGCGACACGAACTCGATGACGCCCGCTTGCGGTTCTACCTGGGCGATGTCCGTGACCTGCCAAGCGTGGATCGGGCCGCGCGCAGCGTCGACTTTGCATTCCATGCCGCCGCGCTGAAGCAGGTTCCCTCCTGTGAGTTCTTTCCGATCGAGGCGGTGCGGACCAATGTCCTCGGTAGTGCGAACGTGATCGAAGCCTGCGAGCGCAACGGTGTGTCGTCCCTGGTCTGCCTGAGCACCGACAAGTCCGTATATCCGGTCAACGCCATGGGCATGAGTAAGGCGTTGATGGAGAAGGTGGCCGCCGCTCATGCACGCAACAATGCGGCCGTGCTCACGACCGTGTCCTGCGTGCGCTACGGAAACGTGATGTATTCACGAGGGTCAGTAATCCCGTTATTCATCAGCCAGCTGAAGCACGGCCAACCAATTACCGTTACCGATCCCGGGATGACTCGCTTCATGATGTCGCTTGCGGAATCGGTGGATCTGGTCGAGTACGCCTTCGCCCATGCCGCCCCGGGCGATCTCTTCGTGCGGAAGGCGCCGGCCTGCACAGTTGGTGATCTTGTCAGTGCCCTCGAGCGGGTGTTCGGCGTTGTGGTCGAGCGGCACGTCATAGGGGTCCGGCACGGCGAGAAGCTGTACGAGACCCTGGTCAATCGTGAGGAAATGGCGACCGCCGTTGACTGCGGCGACTACTACCGGATGCCGATCGACACTCGAGACCTGAACTACTCCGTGTTCTTCGAGGAGGGAAACCGGCACGAGATCGAGTTCGACGACTACACCTCGCACAACGCCGAGCGGTTGGACGTCGACGGTGTCGTCGAGTTGCTCCTGACGCTGCCGGAGGTTGGGCAGGCATTGAGCGTGTCCGCCGGCGACCGCGGGGCTTGACGTGGCCGTCATTGCGATCACCGGTGCTGAGGGCTTCGTCGGATGGCACCTGCGGGCGGTGGCGCGGGCCCGTGGCGACCTCGAGGTCCGTCCGCTGGGCCGCGACACGATGTCGAATCGCGCCGAACTGATCCGTGCCCTCGACGGAGCTGAGCAC
>JALZBL010000429.1 GCA_030947395.1 Actinomycetota bacterium
ACCGGCCCGTCCGGCCTGGGCCGGGCTGGTCTCCATCGCCGCCGGGATGCTGCCCCCCTGGGCCCGGCGGCTGTACGGCCTGCCGGCCCTACCGACCACCGACCTGGCCGCGACGGTCTCCGGCCGCACGTTGCGCCAGGCCGCCCTGGCCCTGCCGCCGCGGTGGCGCCGCAGTCCGATCCACCAGGCCGCGCTGGTGCGCACCGCCTGACCCGGATGTAGCACGAGCCACCCTGTTACCCACCCCAGGACGCGCCGGCTGACGCTCCGCCTAACCCTCCGCCTAACCGTCCGCCTGACCCACCCGTCGATCGAGGCGGCTATCGGTTCGTCGGGCCGACTACTCTGGATGGCGCCGGCGGCACCCACCCGCTGGCCTGCGCCCGATGCTCGTCACCGTGCCCTGCCTGCGCGGACGAGGCGTTGGCGCCCACGCCCAACCGTTGGAGTAGACCCGCCATGATCACGGCCACCGGCCTCGAGCTGCGCGCCGGCGCGCGCATCCTGCTCGAGCCGACCACCCTGCGGGTGCAGGCGGGGGACCGGATCGGACTGGTCGGGCGAAACGGCGCCGGCAAGACGACCACGCTGAAGACCTTTGCCCACGAGACGCTTCCCCACGCCGGTGACCTCTCGGTGAGCGGCCCGATCGGATACCTGCCGCAGGATCCGCGCACCGGCGATCTCGACACCGTCGCTCGCGACCGCGTCCTGTCCGCGCGCGGGCTCGACGAGTTGCGCCGCAACATCGACAAGGTGCAGATCCAGCTGGCCGAGTCACCCGACGACGCCACCCTGCTGGAGCGCTACGGCCGCCTCGAGGAGCGGTTCAGCACCCTGGGCGGTTACGCGGGCGAGAGCGAGGCGGCCCGTATCTGCGCCAACCTCGGGCTCCCCGATCGGGTGCTCGGCCAACCGCTCGGCACGCTGTCCGGCGGTCAGCGCCGGCGGGTCGAGCTGGCCCGCATCCTGTTCGCCGACACCGCCGGTGAGCCGACCACGCTGTTGCTCGACGAACCCACCAACCACCTCGACGCCGACTCCATCGTCTGGCTGCGCGACTTCCTCAAGCGCCACCGGGGCGGCCTCGTGGTCATCAGCCACGACGTCGAGCTGCTCGACGCCGTGATCAACAAGGTCTGGTACCTGGACGCCAACCGCTCGACGGTCGACATCTACAACGTCGGCTGGAAGACCTACCTCCAGCAGCGGGAGGCGGATGAGAAGCGGCGGCACCGCGAGCGGGCGAACGCCGAGCGCAAGATCGCCGAACTGCGCGGGCAGGCCGACAAGATGCGGGCCAAGGCGACCAAGGCCCGCGCCGCCCACCAGATGGATCGCCGGGCCGCGCAGTTGCAGTCGGGACTGGCGCAGGTACGAGTGGGCGACAAGCTGGCCCGGCTGCGATTCCCCGCACCGGCGCCGTCGGGCAAGACCCCGCTGACCGCCGAGTCGCTGTCGAAGTCCTACGGCTCGCTCGAGGTCTTCGTCGACGTCGATCTGGCCGTCGACCGGGGCGCCCGGGTGGTGGTCCTCGGCCTCAACGGCGCGGGCAAGACCACCCTGTTGCGCCTGCTCGGCGGCGCCGAACTGCCCGACACCGGCGTGGTACGCCCGGGTCACGGTCTCCGGTTGGGCTACTACGCACAGGAACACGAGACCCTCGATGTGGACGCCTCGGTGCTTGAGAACATGCGCGCGGCGGCCTATGCCTTCGCCGGCAGTGCCTCCGCGGCACCGAGCGACACCGAGCTGCGCAAGGTGCTGGGCGCTTTCCTGTTCTCCGGCGACGACGTGACCAAGCCGGCCGGCGTCCTGTCCGGCGGGGAGAAGACCCGGCTGGCCCTGGCCATGTTGGTGACCAGTGCGGCCAACGTGTTGCTGCTGGACGAGCCGACCAACAACCTCGACCCGGCCAGCCGCCAACAGGTGCTCGACGCCCTGCGCACCTACACCGGCGCGATCGTGCTCGTGACCCACGACGAGGGCGCCGTAGAAGCGTTGTCACCGGACAAGGTGATTCTCCTGCCCGACGGCGTGGAAGACATGTGGACGCCGGACCTGGCCGATCTGATCACTCTCGCGTAACCTTCCCGGTGATCAACTGTTCACGTTCGGACTGGGGGGCCGGTTCGGATGGGGGAAGGGCGGTTGGTCAAATCACCACAACCCGCGCCGAGGGGGCGTCGGGTATTTCCGTCACGACCGGGGGAACAC
>JALZBL010000430.1 GCA_030947395.1 Actinomycetota bacterium
GCTCTTCGTCCTCGGCGGCTTCGGCGGGTGCGCCCGGGCGGTGGCCGCGGCGATGCGCGGCGAGCGGCCGGTGGAGCTCACCCTCGACTACCAGGTCGCGGCCGATCCGGCCTACGCCGAGCTGGTAGCCGAGGGACCGGCCCTGGGCCTGACCGTCGACTACGACGAGCTGCTCCGCACCTTCGAACAAGCCGGGGCGCGAGGGTCGGGCAACGGCTTGGGCGACGAGGAGAACGCCACCCTCCGCCAGACCGTCGACGTGGAGCAGATGGTGGCGCTGGTGTTGTCCGGCCTGCGATCCGTCGCCCGGCGGTAGGGAGGAGCGTCGGCGTGCCCATCACCGAGATCGGCATCGGCGTCAAGCTGCCCGGGTTCGCGGTCAGCGCGACGTGGGAACCCAACGACGCCGAGCGCACGGCGGCGTGGGAGCTGCTCGTCGAGCTGGTGACCCGGACGACGGTGACCCCGCTCGCGCCCGACGAGGGCATCCTGCGGGAGGCGCTGACGTCGGTGTACTCGCTGTTCGGCGTGACCCGCGAGGTGCTGCGCCGCAACGGTCCCGAGGTGGCCAGGGACAAGGGGAACGGCAATCCCTCGCTGGCCACCATCGCCGCCGTCATCCTCAACACCGTCCTGCGCCCCCTGCTCTCGACGTGGCACCCGGCGCTCACGGCCCGCGAGGCCGAGCGCCCGGTCGACGTGGGGGTGGTGCAGTGGGAGCGGGGATGGGCGCTGGCCCCGGAGCTCCGGCAGGCCCTGAACGACGTACGCCAGGTGCTACGCAACTACATCGACGTGCTCGGCGAGGCGGCGGGCACGATGGAGTTCGCCCACGCCGTCGACCCCCGGCCGTCGGACGGGTGACGTCGGGCCTGGGGTTCCGGCCCCGCCGGCACATGACGCGGTGGCTGGATCCCGTGCAACTGGCCATGACGGGTTGGCGGGAGGGCACCGCCCACCGCGCCGACCGGGCCCGGGAGACCATGGGTGGCCAGAGCCCGCCGGCGGCGGAATACCCGTGCGGCGATGGCGAGGACGTGTGGTTCGACTACGTGGCCGACATGGGCGACGCCTTCGACCCGACCATGGCCGTGGCCTGGCACCTCGGCCGCCGGTCGATCGCACTGGCGGCCGACGACGAGGGCCTGTTCCCCGCACCGCCTCCCTCCGGCCTGCCCCGGGGCCGGTTCCTGGTGATGGGCGGCGACGAGGTGTACCCCTACGCCACGGCGCGGCGCTATCGCGACCAGACCGTCGGTCCGTACTCGTTGGCCTTCGAGGGCGACGGCGGCGCCGACCTCTTCGCCGTCCCGGGCAACCACGACTGGTTCGGCGGGCTCGGCCCGTTCCGGACCACGTTCTGCAGCGGCGGCACGGTCGGGGCGTGGCAGACCCGCCAGCGCGCCAGCTGGTTCGCGGTCCGGTTGCCCCGGGGATGGTGGCTGTGGGGACTCGACACCGGGCTCGACGGCACCGTCAACGCCGCCCAGCACGCCTACTTCGCCGCGGCCGCGGCGCAGCTCGGGCCCGGCGACCGGATCATCGCTTGCACGCCCGTCCCGCTGTGGGCGCTCTACGACCGCCGCCCCGAGGAGCTGGTCGAGATCGAGACGTTCCTCGGCGACGTCGTGGGCGACAGGGCCGAGGTCCCACTGTTCCTTTCCGGTGACACGCACGCCTTCGCCGCGTTCTGGCGCGGGGGCATCGGCAGGACGCTGCACGTCACGTCGGGAGGCGGTGGTGCGTTCCTGCACCCGACCCACCACCTGCTGCTCGACGCCAAGCGTCCCGGGGAGCCGGAGTTCCAGCTGATCAAGGCGTGGCCGTCGGCCGAGCGCAGTCGGGCCCTGTCGCGGTCGACCACGCGCCTGGTCTGGGACCGCCAGTCACGGGTGCTGATCCCGTTCCTGGCCCTGCTCCATCTCGCCTACATCGGCCTGACCGACGTGCGGCTGCTCTCCCCCCTCGGCCGCGGCGGATCGTCGCGTCCGCCGACGTTGGCGTGGGTGCTGGCCTCCCCGCTGGCGTGGCTGGTGCTGGTGGCGGTGGTCGCCGGCGGGCGGCTGGCCGTCGCCCCGAACACGCGAACTCGGCTCGTGCGGCACGCCGCCCGGCGCCGGGGCGCGGTCGTCGGCCTGGCCCTGGCCGCGGTGCTCGTCGCCACCGCAACGGGAACCCGGTGGGCCATCGACCACCTGTCGCCCGGGACCGCCGGA
>JALZBL010000431.1 GCA_030947395.1 Actinomycetota bacterium
GGCCCGAACGGACCGGACACGCCGATGGCCAAGCAGGCACCGGGTCCCTGCGGCACGTGCGGGTTCCTGGTGCCACTGGCCGGCTCGCTGCGGGCGGCGTTCGGCGTGTGCGCCAACTCCTACGCCGCGGCTGACGGCCAGGTTGTTGCCGTCGACTACGGCTGTGGAGCTCATTCGCAGGCATCCCTCGAGCCGCCGGCGCTGGGAGCCGAGCCGACCGGGCAGATCTTCGACGACGACGAGATCGTCATGGAAGATCGCGAGCCGCAATCGGCGCTGATCCAGACCTTGGCCATTCCTGCCGTGTGAGCGGTCGGTCGGCCGCGGCGTGGGCCGGGCGCGGTATTCACCCCGTTGAGTCGGGTGGCGGTCAGAGCCGTCCTTGGCCGCGGTGCCGGCCGATGAGGCCCAGCCCGGCCAGGCCGAGCAACCCACCGGCCACGCAGGTCCACAGCCAGACCCGGTGGTCGTGTTCGCCCAACCACGTCCAGAACGGCACGAGAGCCAGTGCGCTCGCGAACCAGACGACGGTGCCGACCATCACCACTCGGCGCGCGTCGACCGGTTGCGGCCGGGGCGACCGGAGCCGGGATCGGCCCGGCACCGTCGATGGGCCGACCGCAGGCCCACTGGACGGCGGTGAGGGCGATGTGGCCGACCTCCGCGGCCGGCGCCAGCGCAGCGGGCGGATCATGCGGCGAGCTTAGGCCGGCCGGACTCGGGAGCGCCGAGCGACCAATCCGGTGGCCGCAGCTGAGTTCGTTAAGTAAACTAACGATCGTGAGGCAAACTTCGGCCAGTGTGGAAGCAGCGGAACTCGCCGCCACCCTTCGCCCGCCACTGCTGCGGCTCGTCCGCACCATCCGCAATCAGCGCGTCGACACGTCGATCACGCTGACCCACCTGGCCGCGCTCGGGACGCTGCTTGCCCGCGGGCCGATGAGCCCCGGCGAGCTGGCCACGGTCGAGCGCGTGCAGCCGCCCTCGATGACCAAGGTCCTGGGCCGCCTCGAGGAGGCCGGCCTGATCGAGCGGACGCCGCATCCCTTCGACGGGCGTCAGTCCGTCGTCTCGATCACCACCGCCGGCCGCCGGCTCTGTGCCGCCGAACGCCGCGCCCGCACGGCGTGGCTGTCGACCCGGCTCGACCAGCTCAGCCCGGGAGAGCGAGACCTGCTGCGCCAGGTTGCCCCGGTGCTGGACAAGTTGGCTTCCTCGTGACGGCTGGGGACCTGCGCGAATCGAACCGTACCGATCAGTCTGAACCGCAGTTCGCGGCGCGGTCGGGCGCAATGTTGCGGTCGCTGCACGTGCGCAACTATCGCCTGTTCGCCAGCGGACAGCTCATCTCCCTCACCGGCACCTGGATGCAACGCGTCGCTCAGGACTGGCTGGTGCTGCAGCTGACCAATTCGGGCACCGCGCTCGGGGTCGTCACCGCCTTGCAGTTTCTGCCCTCCGTGGTGCTGGGCCTGTGGGGTGGCGTGCTGGCCGACCGGCTCGACAAGCGCCGGCTGTTGCTGGTCACCCAATCGGGCCTGGCCGCGGCCGCGTTGGTCCTCGGCCTGCTCGACCTGTCCGGCGTGGTGGCCTACTGGCACGTACTGGTGCTGGCCGGCGTCGTCGGCGTCATCGGCGCCGTGGACACGCCGGCCCGGCAGTCGTTCGCGGTCGAGATGGTGGGTCGCGACGACCTGGCCAATGTGGTCGCAATCAACTCCACGATCTTCAACGCCGGACGCATCCTCGGCCCGGCCGCCGCCGGAGTGTTGATCAGCGGTGTCGGCACCGGTTGGGCGTTCATCGTCAACGCCCTGTCCAGCGTGGCCGTGCTGACCGGATTGGCGGCCATGCGCGCGTCGGAGCTGCACCCGTCACCGGCGCTGCCCCGGGCCCCGGGACAGATGCGGGCGGCGATCACCTACGTGCGGGGACGACCGGATCTGTTGCTGGCCATGGTGCTGGTCTTCGTCGTCGGTACGTTCGGGATGAACTTCCAGATCACGACGGCCATCCTGGCCAAGCAAGTGTTCCACCGCGGCGCCGACGGGTACGGCCTGCTCTCGACCAGCCTGGCGGTCGGAGCCTGCCTCGGAGCGGTCGTCGCCACCCGCCGGACCCGCCGGCCGTCGGCGCTGTTCTTGGTCGGCACCGCGGTGACGTTCGGCTTGATCGAGGTGGTCAGCGGGCTAATGCCCACCTTCGGCCTAACCG
>JALZBL010000012.1 GCA_030947395.1 Actinomycetota bacterium
GGACGGCGGCCGCCGCCGACGCTTCGTCGGTCACCCCGCCCAGGACCACCACCAGCCGGCCGCCGTGCACGCCGGCCATGCAGTCGAGCCCGGCCCGCCGCGCGCAGCGGTGCACGTCGTCCAGGGTGGCCGCGGTGTCACCTTCGGGGGCGAAGCCGACGACGGCAGTGATCGGTCCGGTGTGCCGCCAGCCCAGGGCGGCGGCCTGCGACGAGGGGGAGGACTCGGCCGACTCGGCGGCGCGGACGAGCCCGTCGATCACCAGCGCTTCCAGGCGGGCGTCCCACGCACCGCGACTCTCCGCGGCGCCGGCGTAGACCCGGGCCGCGGCGAACGCGATCTCGCGGGAGAACTGCAGGATCGACTCGCGCACCGCCGCCTGCTGACCCGGCGCAGCCAGCAGCGGCACCCGCTCCTCGACCACCTCGATCATCACTCGCACCATCTCGACCGTCTGGCGCAGGTTCACCGCCCGGGCCAGCTCGGGCGGTGCGGCGCCGAAGACGACGCTGGCCAGCCGGGGGACGTCGGCCGGGCGGCGCAGCCACTCGACGAATCCGGCCACCCCGGCCTGGGCGACCAGCGTGACCCAGCTGCGCTGATCGGCCGGCAGCGCCCGGAACCAGGCGAGCGACTCGTCCATCTGGGCGACGGCCTGCGTGGCCAGCGCCCCGGACTTCTGCTCGATGCGCCGCGCCGTCTCCTCGTCGACCTCGGGGATCATGCCGCGAAGCGTGCCACGACCCGCCCGGCCGGTTGCCGATTGCGCACGTTCCGGCCGCGCGACGGGTGTCGATCGTGCTCAATCGGGTGACGCGCGCCGGCGTGTCCCACGCCTAGGCTGGCGCTCGTGCGTGATGCTGCGGCGGACCTGCGCCGCATCGCCTTCCTGCTGGAGCGCTCCCGCGAACCGACCTACCGGGTCAGGGCGTTTCGCGCCGCGGCGGAGCGGGTGGACTCCATCGGGGCCACTGAACTGCGCGAGCGGGCCGAGGGTGGCACCCTGCGCGAGTTGGCCGGCATCGGTGACGTCACCGCGACCGCGATTGCGCAGTCCGTTGCCGGCGATGAACCGGCCTACCTCAGCCGGATCGAAGGGGGTGCTGAAGCACCCGACCCCGGTTCCGGGGCACCACTGCGCGCCGCCCTGCGCGGTGACCTGCACAGTCACTCCGACTGGTCCGACGGCGGATCGCCGATCCGGGAGATGGCCGAGACCGCCCGCGACCTCGGCCACGACTACCTCGCGCTCACCGATCACTCGCCGCGCCTCACCGTGGCCCGCGGGCTCACCGCCGAGCGGCTCGAACGCCAGCTCGACGTGGTCGCCGAGGTCAACGACGCGCTCGCGCCGTTCCGGCTGCTGACCGGAATCGAGGTGGACATCCTCGACGACGGCCGGCTCGACCAGAGCGACGCCCTCCTCGCCCGGGTCGACGTGGTGGTGGCCAGCGTGCACTCCAAGCTGCGCATGCCGGGCGAGGAGATGACCCCGCGCATGGTCGCCGCGGTGGCCAATCCGCACACCGACGTGCTCGGCCACTGCACCGGGCGGCTGGTAACCGGCGGCCGGGGCACCCGCGGCGAGTCCTCCTTCGACGCCGAACTGGTCTTCGCGGCCTGCGCCCGGTTCGGGGTGGCGGTGGAGATCAACTCCCGCCCCGAGCGGCTGGATCCGCCGCGGCGGCTGCTGCGGCTGGCCGTCCAAACCGGTTGCCTGTTCAGCATCGACACCGACGCGCACGCCCCGGGCCAGTTGGAGTGGCAGGCCTACGGGTGCGCCCGCGCGGTCGAGTGTGGCGTCGATCCAGCCGCGGTGGTGGACACCTGGCGGGTCGACGCGCTGCTGCAGTGGTGCGCGGACCACTCCGTCCGCCCGTGATCTCGTTCGACGTTCGACGCGGTGCGACCCGCTATCGCGATGAGCACGGTGGCGTGGTCAGCCGGCACGCGTTCTCGGCCGGTGCGCGCTACGACCCGCACAACCTGGGCTTCGGGCCGCTCATCGGGTTCGACGAGCACGTCCTCGCGCCCGGGGCGGGGTTCACCGCCCACCGTCATCGCGAGGTCGAGATCCTGACGTGGCCGGTCGCGGGCGTTCTCACCCACCGGCACGCCGACGAGGTCGCGGCCCTGGTACCCGGGACGTTGCAGTACCTCGCGGCCGGTGTCGGCGTTACCCACAGCGAGACCAACGAGGCGGCGACACCGGCCCGGTTCCTGCAGATGGCGCTGTCCACACCGGCCGGGGGACGTCCGCGGTGGGAACGGAGCACCGTCGTCGGCGCCTGGGCCGGCCGGCCACCGGGCGGCGAGGCACTGGGCGGCGAGGCACTGGGCGGCGAGGCACTGGGCGGCGAGGCACTGAGTGACGGCCCAGCAGGTGGTTGGCGAGCGCTCGCCGCGGCCGCCGAACCGGCCCTGGTGCGCTTGGTTACCCCGGGCGCCAGCCTCGGCCTGGGACGGTTCGACGCGAGTGCGCGCTTGCATTTGGCGGACGCGCCGCTGCGCCTGCTCCACGTGATCCGGGGACAGGTCCGCCTCGACCCACCGGCCTCCCGGGTGGGCGGACTCGGCGCCGGGGACAGCGTGCGCATCACCGGGGCAGGCAGCGTCGCGGGCCGGGCGAGCGAGGACGCCGAGCTGTTGCTCTGGCGCTTCCAGCGCTGACACCCAACTCGTACCGGATCAGCCCTGGTGGGCGCCGCGCCGCCGTCCGAGGAAGATCAGCACCCAGCCGAGGGCGGCCGCGGCCAAGCCGGGAAGGACCAGTCCACGATCGTTCCCACTAGTCTGGGCCAGGCCGCCGCTGCCAGCCGATGTGGATTCTTCCTGCGTCACGCTGATACCGCCGATTCCCCCGGACGCCTGCGTGGTGGCGGTGTCGCTGACCGACGCGGTCGAGGAAGCACTCGGGGAACTCGGTCGGTTGATAGCGGTGTCGCTGACCGACGCGGTCGAGGAAGCACTCGAGGAACTCGGCCGGGTAGTGGTGCCACTGGCCTGGGATGAACTGGCCTGGGACGAACTGGCCTGGGACGAACTGGCCTGGGACGAACTGGCCTGGGACGAACTGGCCTGCGACGAACTGGACGAACTGGCCTGCGACGAACTTGTCCCACTCGCCCCCGCCGTTGAGCCCACTGGTGATGCGGCCAGGGCGACGGCGATTACGCCGGTGGACAGGGCCGCGGCCATGCTCGCGGCAAGACGTGCACGAATCACTTCTTCTTCTCCCCCGTGAAGACGACGTTCGCCGCCGACCGATCGTCGTTGGCACCCGCCCGAGAGGTCGCCCGCGGTGTGGACTTCCTCATAGAATCCCGGCCATAGTGCGTCATGCGGGCCGATCGCACAACTCCTGATCCTCTGGACCCGCTCCAGCCGATCGACTTGCTCCGCGGCCGATGAGGTAGCAGCGGTCGAGGATCGAGTCGGGAACGAAGTCGATGATCGTTGCCAGCTTGCCGCCGGAGTGAGAGTGACCGCCCGCACCGTCACGGTGACGGGCCCTGGGCGCAACCGTCAGGCGTCGCCGCCGATCGTCCCGGCGCCGGCGGCGTTGACGTCGAGCAACTGGTATCGGGCGAGCGCCTCGGCGGGAGCCTCCGGCTTGACCTCCCCGCGCCGGGCCAGCTCGGCCAGGGTTGCGACGACGATCGATTCGGCGTCCACGTGAAAGAAGCGCCGGGCCGCGCCGCGGGTGTCGGCGAAACCGAATCCGTCCGTGCCGAGGGAGGTGTAGTCGCCCGGCACCCAGCGCGCGATCTGGTCGGGCACCGCGCGCATCCAGTCCGACACTGCCACCACCGGCCCAGGCGCGTCAGCCAGTGCCGTTGTCACGTACGGAATTCGCTGGTCCTCCTCCGGATGGAGCAGGTTGAACTCCTCGCTGAGCACCGCGTCACGGCGCAGCTCGTTCCACGACGTCGCCGACCACACGTCGGCGTCGACGTTCCAGTCCTGCCCGAGCAGCTCCTGGGCCCGTAGCGCCCACGGCACCCCGACGCCCGAGGCGAGCAGCTGCGCCCGGGGTCGCCCCTCGACCCCGAGGGCGGCGGAGTAGGGATAAAGCCCGCGCAGGAGGCCGTCGACGTCGAGGCCCTCGGGCTCGGCCGGCTGGCGCAGCGGCTCGTTGTAGACGGTGAGGTAGTAGAAGACGTCCTGGGCCTGCTCGCCGTACATCGTCTCCAGGGCCGCCCGCACGATGTGGGCGACCTCGAAGGAGTACGCCGGGTCGTAGGCGCGGATCGCCGGATTGGTCGAGGCCAGCAGCAGCGAATGCCCGTCGGCGTGCTGCAGTCCCTCCCCGGTCAACGTCGTGCGGCCGGCGGTGGCGCCCAGAACGAAGCCGCGGCCGAGTTGGTCGGCGAACTGCCAGAACTGGTCACCCGTGCGCTGCAGGCCGAACATCGAGTAGAAGATGTAGAACGGGATCATCGGCTCGCCGTGGGTCGCGTACGAGGTGCCGGCGGCGATCAGCGAGGCGGCCGAGCCGGCCTCGCTGATGCCTTCGTGCAGGATCTGCCCGGTGGTCGACTCCTTGTAGGACAGCAGCATGTCCCGGTCCACGGCGTCGTACTCCTGACCGTGCGGGGAGTAGATCTTGGCCGTGGGAAAGATCGCGTCGAGACCGAACGTGCGGGCCTCGTCCGGGATAATCGGGACGAATCGCCTTCCGATGTTCTTGTCCTTCATCAGGTCCTTGAACAGGCGCACGATCGCCATCGTGGTCGCCACCTGTTGCTTGCCCGAGCCGGCCCGCAGCTCGCGGTAGGCCGTTTCGCCGGGAAGCTCCAGCGGCTTGGCCCGGTTCACCCGCTTGGGCAGCGCCCCGCCGAGGCGCGCCCGGCGCTCCTTCATGTAGGCGATCTCGTCGGACTTCTCGCCCGGGTGGTAGTAGGGCGCGAGATTCGCCTCCAGGGCCTGGTCGCTGATCGGCAGGTACAAGCGGTCCCGGAAGGCCTTGAGGTCTGGCACGGTGAGCTTCTTCATCTGGTGGGTCGCGTTGCGGCCCTCAAAGCTCTCCAACGTCCAACCCTTGATGGTGTGAGCCAAGATCACCGTCGGCTGGCCGACGTGGGCCCGGGCGGCCTCGAACGCCGCGTAGACCTTGCGGTAGTCGTGGCCGCCGCGGCTGAGCCGGCGTAGGTCGTCGTCGGTGAGGTCCTCGACCATCTTGCGCAACCGCGGGTCGGTGCCGAAGAAGTTGTCGCGGATGTAGGCGCCGGACTCGACCGTGTAGGTCTGGAACTGCCCGTCCGGCGTGGTGTTCATCCGGTTGACCAGGACGCCGTCACCGTCGCGGGCCAGCAGCGGGTCCCAGTCGCGGCCCCAGATCACCTTGATGACGTTCCAACCGGCGCCGCGGAAGTACGTCTCCAGCTCCTGGATGATCTTGCCGTTGCCCCGGACCGGTCCGTCGAGGCGCTGCAGGTTGCAGTTGACCACGAAGGTCAGGTTGTCGAGCTCCTCGCGCGCGGCGACCCCGATCGCCCCCAGGGACTCGACCTCGTCCATCTCGCCGTCGCCCAGGAAGGCCCAGACGTGGGAGTTCGTGGTGTCGGTGATGCTGCGAGCGTTGAGGTAGCGATTGAAGCGGGCCTGATAAATGGCGGCAATCGGGCCGAGGCCCATCGAGACGGTCGGGAACTCCCAGAAGTCCGGCATGAGCCGGGGATGGGGATAGGACGAAAGCCCGTTCGGGGCCATCGACTTCTCCTGCCGGAACCCGTCCAGTTGCGCCTCGCTCAACCGGCCCTCGAGGAACGCGCGCGCGTAGATGCCGGGTGCGGCGTGGCCCTGGAAGTACACCTGGTCCCCGGTGCCGCGGGAGGTGTCCTTGCCCCGGAAGAAGTGGTTGAAGCCGACTTCGTACAGCGAGGCGGCGCTGGCGTAGGAAGCGATGTGCCCGCCGACGCCCACCCGCTTGTTGGCCCGCGACACCATGACCGCGGCGTTCCACCGGATGTAGGCGCGGATGCGGCGCTCGATGTCCTCGTCTCCGGGAAACCAGGGCTCGCGCTCGGGCGGGATCGTGTTGATGTAGTCGGTGCTGCGCAGCGCCGGAACGCCCACCTGACGTTCCCGGGCGCGCTCGAGCAATTTGAGGATCAGGTATCGGGCCCGCTGGCGACCGTCGGCGTCGATCGCCGCGTCGAGGGACTCGATCCACTCGCGGGTCTCTTCCGGGTCGATGTCGGGCAGCTGGGTCGGCAGGCCGTCGGTGATGATGCTGAAGCGGTCGGTCGTCACGGTTCCAGTGTCCACCTGCCGGGTGTCGCGCGTCACGGTCGCCCCGCTCGCCTGCGGTGGGCCATCGACTCAGGTCGGCGCCGCAGGCTGGTCCAGGGCCACCGTTACCCGTGGCCGCGCGGCTGTGGTGAACTAGGCGTGTTCGGCCCAGAGCCGGCGGTCACTGAGGTTCGGTGGCCGCCGCCGGGCTTACGGCGAGAGAGTCGGAGAGGGGCGGTACCGGCGGTGAGTCCGAGTCCGGCGGCCGGGCAGGCGCCCGACGGAGCCGACCTGTGTGCCCGGCTGGGCATCGCGCCCGGCATGGTGGTGCAGGAACGCGGCTTCGACGACGACTCCGACGAGCAGGTGTCGGTGGCGATCGAGAGCTTCCTCGGCGAGGATCTGGTGGGCGAGGACTCCGACGAGGTCGTCGAGGTGGTGCTGCTCTGGTTCCGCGAGACCGACGGTGATCTGGTCGACACGCTGGTCGACGCCATCACCGCGTTGGCCGAGGACGGCGTGGTGTGGCTGCTCACCCCGAAGCGGGCGCGCAGCGGCTACGTCGAACCATCGGACATCGCCGAGGCCGCGCCGATCGCCGGGCTGTCGCAGACGTCCATGGCCGCCGTCGGCACGGACTGGACCGGAACCCGACTGGTGTCGCGGCGTGCGCGTCCCGACAAGCGATAGGACTCCTGGACCCGTGCCGATCGACGTGGGACAGCCGGCCCCCGACTTCACCCTCAAGGACCAGAACAACGAGGACTTCACCCTGTCGTCGTGCCGCGGCCAGCGAGCGGTGCTGGCCGTCTTCTACCCTTTCGCCTTCACCGGGATCTGCACTGGGGAGTTGTGTGCGATCCGCGACGAGAAACCGATCTTCGCCGGGGACGGCATCATCACCGTGACGATCAGCTGCGACGCGCCGTACGCCCAGAAGGTCTTCGCCGAGCGCGACAAGTTCGACTTCCCGCTGCTCTCGGACTTCTGGCCGCACGGCGCGGTAGCGCAGCGCTACGGCGTCTTCAACGCCGAGGGCGGGTTCGCCAATCGGGGCACGTTCCTCATCGATATCGACGGGATCGTGCGCTTCGCCGAGATGAACGGAGCCGGTCGGGGTCGCGATCCGCAGGTCTGGCGCGACGCGATCGCCGAGCTCGGCTGACCCTGGAGCGAGCGAGCTTTCGTGCTCGGACCAAGCGCCGATGTCGGGGGCCGAGGAGGATCGCGGGCGGCTCAGCGGCGGCTGGCTCCGTAGCGTGCGGCCAGCTTCGCCGCCCGGGCCCGCTCGGCCGGCGTCGGGGCCGGCGCCAGCGGCTCCTCCCACCCGGCCGGTTCCGGTGCCACGGCGTCGGGGCCGCGGCGCCATTCGGCGCGGGCCATCACCAGGGGCGCGCCGAGGGCGAGCAGGGCGAACAGGTACCACTGGGCGACGTAGGCCAGGTGTTGCGGCTCAACCGCTCCGCCGGCCGGATTGGACAGGTCGGGGTCGGGGATGACGGTAAGGCCCTGGTCGCCCGGTGATCCGGCCAGCAGCTCGACGTAGCCGTCATATACCGGTTCACGCAGTCGGGCCGCCGCCTGGTTGGCGTTGACCGTCCTGATCTGGCCCGCCGGTTCGCGACCGAACCGGTCGTCGGCCCGATCGGATGGTTCCACTCGACCGGTGACGGTGACCGTCCCCTTGGGCGGCTGCGCCACCTGGGGTATGCGGTCGCCGTCGGCCGCGAGGAAACCCCGCACGACCAGCAGCGGGGGACCGCTCGCGGGACGCAGCGGAGTCAGGACCAGGTATCCCACCGTTGCGCCAACGCTCTGGGCGCGCACGAGCAGCTGCGCCGTCGCGTCGTAGACGCCCGTCGCCGTGACCCGGCGGTACTGGACCCGGTAACCACCGCGCGCGGGGTCCGGTGCGCTGGTGGACGCAAGCACCTCGTTCACGGCTACTGCCGGACGACGGGCGTTGGCGCGCAGCTCGTGGTTGGCGTCGTGCTTCTGGATCAGGCGATGGATCTGCCAGGTGCCGGCCAGCACGCAGAGCGCGGCCACGACCAGCATGCCCGCGGCCAGGGCGAGATAGCGGGGTTGGCGCAGCACCCGGTGCACCCGTTGAGGCTACGCAGACGCCGCGCACCGAGTCACCGCGTCGAATGACGCCAAACCGCACCGCGTCGAACGCCGCCAAACCCGCACCGCGTCGAACGACGCCAAACCGAACCGCGTCGAACGCCGCCAAACCGCACCGTGTCGAACGACGCCAACAGCCCCCGCGCATCTGCGCGGGGGCCGTTGCTCAGTCGGCGGGCGGCCGGGACTCAGTCGTCCCGGTCATCGGGGACTCAGTCGTCCCGGTCATCGGGGACTCAGTCGTCCCGGTCATCGGGGACTCAGTCGTCCCGGTCATCGGGGACTCAGTCGTCCCGATCATCCGGGACTCAATCGTCCCGATCATCCGGGACTCAATCGTCCCGATCATCCGGGACTCAATCGTCCCAGGGGCCGTAGTCGTCCTTGTTCACAAGGATCTCCTTCCAGGTACGACCGCCACACCCGCGCCGGTGTCCCGTAGGACCGGCGCACAGCGAGCGGCTTCTTCGGTATTTCCGTTTCCCGGCGTGAGTGTCCGGGTCAGGGCCGAGGGAGATACGCACCTCGGGCAGTCTCTCGGTGGACTGCTGATCCAAGCGTACGGCAACGGCCCGTTATTCCGCCCGTTCCCGCTGATCTGATCGCTCACGACGGTTCGATCGAGGGCGGCTGCCGCGCCTCACTTGGCCCGGCGATACGCCTCGAGCAGGCGCAGCCACGCCTCGCTGACCGTCGGGTAGGACGGCACCGCATGCCACAAGGTCGACAACGGCACTCGACCGATGATCGCCACCGTGGCCGAGTGCAGCAGTTCACCCACCTCAGGACCGACGAAGGTGGCGCCGACGACCGCCTGGTCGGCGCGGTCGATCACCAGCTTGGCCCGGCCCACGTAGGCGTTCGAGGTGACGCTCGATCCGGCCAGCGCGGCCAGGTCATGCTCGACGGTCGCGACGTCGGCGCCCGCCTCCCGGGCCTTGCGCTCAGTGAGCCCGACGGAGGCGACCTGGGGGTCGGTGAACGTAACCTGCGGGACGACGCCGTGATCGGCCCGGTCGGTGTGGTCGGGGCTGTCCAGCGGGCGCCCGTCGGCGCGGGCGCCGATCACCGCGCCGCAGATGCGGGCCTGGTACTTGCCCATGTGGGTCAGCAGTGCTCGTCCGTTCACGTCGCCGATGGCGTAGAGCCACGGATCTTCAGAGTCGGGCCCGACCACGGTCATGTGGTCGTCGGTATCGACATAGTGGCCGGCCTTGTCCGACAACCCGACCGTCTCGAGGCCCAGGTCCGCGCTGGCGGGTGTCCGGCCGGCACCGACCAGAATCTCGTCGGCGACGAGCGTTTCGTCGTCGACCAGCACCGATACCTCACCGCCGTGGACTCGACCGACGCCCGTGTCCCGAGCGTTCGGGCGCGAGACCGAGGTGAGGTGCGCGCCGAAGCGAATCTTGACGCCATGGTGATCGAAATTCTCGGCTACGAGCTGGCCGGCAAACGGTTCGTTTCCGGTGAGCAGGGAGTCCGAACGCTGCACGATCGTCACCTCGGCGCCCAAGCCGCTCAGCCAGGTCGACGCTTCGCAGGCCACGACGCCGCCGCCCACGACGATGACCCGCCCGGGTACTTCGACCAGGTTGGTCGCGTCGCGCGAGATCCAGGGCCGGGCCTCGCGTAGTCCGTGCACCGGCGGGACGGCGGCGGTTGCGCCGGTGGCCAGGACGACCGCCTCACGCGCCCGCAAGACCCGTCGCCCGCCGTCGGCGGAATCCACCACCACCCGGCGTGGGCCGTCCAGTCGCCCATGCCCGCGGACCACGTCGATGTTGACCGAGGTCGCCCACTTCACCTGCGAGGTGTCGTCGCGATGGTTGATGATCTCGTCGCGACGAGCGAGCACGGCGGCCACGTCGAGGTCGCCGGAGGCAAGCTGGCTCAGGCCTGGTACCGACGCCGCCTGCCGCTGCAGTTCGATCGGGCGCAGCAACGCCTTGCTCGGCATGCAGGCCCAGAAGGAGCACTCGCCGCCGAGCAGTTCGGCTTCCACTATGACTGCCGTGCGGTCGCTGCCCTCGATGGCGTACTGAGCAGCGTTCTCACCAGGCGGCCCGCCGCCGACCACGATGACGTCCCAGGTATCGACTGTCTCCGTGCCGGAGCTGGACGGGGCGTGGGTTGCCTCGGCGGCGTTTGATTCGGTCACAGCCAGACGGTAGACCGGGGCCCAGCCGACAACGAGGGGAAGACCCCAGCGATACGCGCTCGGTAACATCTGCCGGGCCCGCTTCGCCGCGGGCGCTTAGCTCAGAGGAAGAGCACTCGGCTTACACCCGAGCGGTCGCAGGTTCGATCCCTGCAGCGCCCACTACGACCGGCCCACTATGCCCCGGTCTGCGAGCGGTGTTTCGGCAACCACGTGCCGCGCCGGGCCCGTTCCCTTTCTACCTTGAGCTCGGCTCAACCATGGCCGCTAGAGTCTGCCGAATCACATTGCGCCGGCGATGCAGAGGCGCATCCTCGGAAAGATGGTTGTCGGTGGCGGCTGCGGTGGGGCTTTGGCTGGTGATCGTCGTGGTCCCAGGCTTTGCGGTGCTTCGATTGCTCCGTATTCCGGGGTCGCCCGGTAGCCTGCTTGCGTTAGCGGCACCGATCAGTTTCGGGTACATCTATCTCGTCGGCGCGGCGGCCACCCGGTTAGGTGTGTCCGTGATGTCGGCTTGCCTCGCGGCTCTCGGCGTCCTGGTTGTCGTCTGGATCCTGGCCGAGATCGTTCGCTTTGCACCGGCAGCGAGGGGATCGACGCCCGAGACCGCCGATCGGTGGGATCACCTCGGGACAGTTTACGGTCTTCGGATCTTAGGCCGGCGGTCGTACGCCGGCTGGAGGCAGCCATCACTTGCGTGCTCGCGTGCCCTGGTGGTGCTCGCGATCGGTGGCGGGGCGGCGCTGTGGAACACCTTGCACGACGGGCTGACAGTCCCGGCTGGTTGGGACGCCATGCACCACGGATACTTCGTGAAACAGATCGTCGAACACGACACGCTCAGTCCCGGGGTCGTCCTCTCCTCAGACTCGTCCCAATCCGATGCGACCGGGAGCTTCTACCCGCTCGCCGTGAACCTGGTGACTGCCCTGTTGCACGTGAGCACGGGAATCCGCATCTCGGTGCTCATCTTGGCGAGTACGACGGCGCTGGCCGGAGTGATTCTGCCGCTTGGCGTTTACGTCCTGTGCCGCCGGCTCGCTCCGGAACTGCCGCTCGTCGCCGGCTTCGCCGCACTGGCTTCAGTTCTACCCGCAACCCTGTTCGGGATCGAGTTCAGCGGACGCATTACCGGCATCATCGGCATCGCACTGGTCCCCGCGGCGGTTGGGGCGATCCTGTCACTTGGTGATCGTCTCGACTGGCGGGCGGTCCCCGTGGGCATCCTTACCGTCGTCGGTCTCATCGATGTGCACACGTCGGAAGTACCAGTGGTCATCGGTCTCGTCCTCGCCGCCGCGTTGGTTAACGCGTGGCTACTGCGCCGGTGGACAGCGTCGGCTCGCTGGCTGGTTTATCTCGCCGGTATTGGGATGGTGGCCGTTCTGATCATGCTTGGGTCGGAACCGTCGATCCGACATGTCGTCGGTCAAAGGACAGGAGCATTCGTCGCAGGCAGCGGCTGGCACGCTTCGCTGCCGAACGCGGTGCGGGCGTTCGCATTGGCACGCACACCGTCTTCCACGGCGGCCAGCCGTCCGATGCAGGTGTGGGCCCTGCTGGCGCTGCTCGGCTGCGCGATGACGCTGCATCGTTCCTGGCGGCGGTTGTTGCCGGCTGCGGTCGGCTACGCGGCCTTTGGAGTGTTTTACGTCGCCTGGCTGAGCGGCCGGCTGGGTCCGTTTCTCGCCTTGGCGGATGTCTGGTACCGCGATTCCGGGAGGATGCTCTGGGAAGTCATTCTTCTGGGTACGATCCCGGTCGGTGTGGCGCTCGCCGGCACGGCGTCGGTCGTTCGCTGGGGCGTTCACTATCTCCTGGTGCGAGTGACCCGGATGGGACTGCTCGGACCGCCACGCGAAATTCCCGTCTGCGGGCGTAGCGATGGCACGCTGCTCAGTCCCGGCCGCCGGTGGGCGTCCACCGTCGTTGCGGTCATCGCCGTGGCATCAGGGGTGGCGACGTTCATGCTGCCGCCCGTGCGTCAGATATCTCAGGGATTGCGTCTGAACAGCCCCGTCGACGCCGACTCCCAGAGCGCGTTTCGATTTCTGGCGGACCATGTTGGCCCAGGCGAGCGGGTCCTGGACGACCTCGAAAACCACGGAGACCTCTGGATGTACGCCGATTTCGGCGTCCCGACGGTGTTCGGCAACCCACCGTTGATCGGCTCCGCCCCGACCTCGTGGAAGGAACGGCTGTACCTACGCGGCGAGCTTCGCCACCTCGCGTCTGACGGGTGCGTCCGACATTTCTTGGCTGCCTATCGGGTGAGCTACGTCTATTACGCTGACCGATTCATGTACAACGGCACCCCGCGAATCCCGCTCAGCACGCTGAGAGACCGTCGGTACTTCGAAGAAGCGTTCGCGTCAGGGGCTTCTCGTGTATTCGAGGTCAGGCCGCCGGACGCCAGGGCCTACTGCGACCACGACGTCACCGCAGTATTTCCGTGGAGTTCCCTGCACAACGCCAAATGAAGGCTGGACCGGCGGCACGACCGCGGACACCGTCCCGCGCGGTCCAGGCATGAAAGGTCCCGGCGCTCACGGGGGGAAGCGCCGGGACGCGAGAAGTGTAACCGTAAGGTTGACCTCGGGTGCAAGTCGGCGCGCCGGCGATTGGTAGCGTGCGCAGCCGTGACCCGCGTTGGTGACGTCGTCGCGGCGATGGAGGAATGGTTCGATCCGGCCGCCGCCGAGAGCTGGGACGCCGTCGGTCTGGTCTGCGGTGATCGCCGCGAATCGCTCGAGCGCGTATTGCTGGCCATCGATGCCACGCCGGCCACGGTGGGTCAGGCCGAGCGCATGGGCGCGAAGTTGCTGATCACGCACCACCCGTTGTTGTTGACTGCGGTCCACGGCGTGCCGGCGGAGGACCCCAAAGGCGCGCTGGTGCACCGGATGATCCGAGCCGGCATCGCCCATCACGTCGCGCACAGCAACGCCGAGATCGCCCGGCCCGGCGTGACCGACGCGCTGGCCGCTGTCCTCGGCGTGGTCGATACGCAGCCCATCGAAGCGGTGCCAGCGCCGCCGCTGGACAAGCTGGTCGTGTTCGTGCCGGAGGCCGAGGCGCCCGCGCTGATCGATGCGCTGGCCGCCGCCGGCGCGGGCCGGCTCGGCCGCTATGACCGCTGCGCCTGGACCGGTTCGGGGATCGGCACATTCCGGCCCGGGGACGGGGCAAAGCCGACGATTGGCGAGCCCGGCGCGATCGAGGTCGTCCGCGAGGCGCGAGTCGAGATGGTGCTGCCGCCGGCGCGCCGCACCGCGGTGGTGGCCGCGCTGCACTCGGCCCACCCGTACGAGGAACCGGCCTTCGACCTGTTCGCCCACGTCGCGCTGCCGTCCGCACGGGGGGTGGGTCGCATCGGTCGGCTCGAAACGCCGCTACGGCTCGGTGACGTCATCGAGCGGGTGGCCGTCCGCCTCCCGGCCACGGCCGCCGGCGTCCGCGCCGCTGGGTCGAGCGACCGGCGCGTCGAGCGGGTGGCGTTGTGCGCCGGCTCGGGCGGATCGCTCATCGACGCGGCGCGCCAGCTCGGCGCCGACGTGTTGGTGACCGCCGACCTCAAGCACCACTACGGCGTCGAGGCGGTCGCGCAGCGCGAGGCAACCGGGCGCGGACCGGGTGACGACATTGCGGCCGGAAGCCGCCCCGAGGCCATGGCGTTGATCGACGCGTCGCACTGGGCGACCGAGGTGCCCTGGCTGCACCAGGTCGCGGCCCGGCTGCGCGATCGGTTCGGGACTACGGTTGAGCCGGTCGTGTCGGCCCTCGTCACCGACCCCTGGACCCTGCACGTCCCTTCGCCGCATCGGTAACGAACCCCGAGAAACGCGCCCCCGAGCAGAAACGAGACGCCCCAGCCCGTGGTATCCGCCGATCCCGCCGTCCAGAGCCGGTTACTCGAGGTGCAGGCCCTGGACACCTCCCTTGCCCAGCTGGCGCACCGCCGGCGCAACCTGCCCGAACTGGCGATGATCGCGGCGGCCGAGGCACACCTGATCGCGGTGCGCCAGGAGACGGTCGGGTTGCAGACCCGGCTCAGCGACATCGCCGGCGAGCAACGCCGGTTGGAGAACGAGATCGACGTCGTGCGCACGCGTGAAGGGCGAGACCAGGGGCGCCTCTCGTCCGGCGGCATCCCGGCCAAGGAGCTGGAGCGGCTGCAGCACGAACTGCAGAGCCTGGCCCGCCGCCAATCGAACCTGGAGGACGAGGCGCTCGAGGTCATGGAGCGCCGCGAGGACCTCGACTCCGAGCTGGCCGCCGTCACCGGCCGTGAGCAGCAGGAGTCGTCGGCGCGGGCGGCAGCGGTCGCGGTGCGCGACGCGGCCTGGACCGAGATCGACGCTGAGGTCGCCCGGCGCGGCGCCGAGCGCCGCGCGATGGTCGCGACTATGCCCGCCGAGCTGATGAAGATCTACGACTCCGTGCGCCAGGCCCAGGGCGGAGTCGGCGCCGCGTTGCTGCGCCAGCGACGCTGCGAGGGCTGCCGGCTGGAACTTGCCGGCAGCGAGCTGAGCGCGGTCCGCCAGGCCGCACCGGAGGACGTCGTGCGGTGTGAGAACTGCCGCCGGATCCTCGTGCGCACGGCCGAGTCGGGACTGTGAGAACACCGCGAGCCGATCGCGCCGCAGCGGGGGTACGTCGATGCAGGTGATCGTCGAGGCCGACGGCGGTTCGCGCGGCAATCCGGGCCCCGCCGGTTACGGCGCCGTGGTTCTGGACGCGAGTGGGGCCTCCGTCCTCGCCGAACGCGCCGAGTCCATCGGCACCGCGAGCAACAACGTCGCCGAGTACCGGGGACTCATCGCCGGGTTGGAAGCCGCTATCGAGCTCGGCGCCGACGCGGTTGCCGTGCGGATGGACTCCAAGTTGGTCGTCGAGCAGATGTCGGGCCGGTGGCAGGTCAAGCACCCAGACATGCGCCCGCTGGCCCGGCGCGCTTCCCAGCTCACGACCCGACTCGAGTCAGTGACGTTCGAGTGGATTCCCCGCGAACGCAACCGC
>JALZBL010000108.1 GCA_030947395.1 Actinomycetota bacterium
GAGCGGGGCAGCAGCGGGCCGCTCGCCAGCCGGGACGTCGGTCCAGTCCCCGTCGGGCCGCGGGGCTGGGCGGCCGAGGCCGTAGCGGGGGCCGTGGCCGAGTTGGCGATGGCGGCCGAGGCGGGCGGTTGCGGCGCCCGCCGCTGCGCCGTGAAGCCGATGACCAGCACGATCACTCCGGCAATGGCAAGCAGCAGGGCCACCGCGGCGACTGGACGCCGGACGCGATGGCCCTGCTGCTCGTGATCGGACATGTCCGTTCGTTTACCTGGTGCTCAGCGCTCGGCGGAGACCCGCCGGCGCAGACTCAGGCCACCGGCAACGGCTCCCGCCGCGACCAGCAGGCCACCCACACCGAGCAGACCCGCGTCCTGGACGCCGGCCGTGCTGCCGCCACCGGTCTGGGCCGGGCCGCGCGGCACGTTGGACATCTGCGAAGCGCTGAGCGTGCCGCACAGAGCCGGCGAGGTTGCCGCCAGGGGAAGCGCGGGGACCAGGTCACTCTTCTCGCCCTGGGCCTTCTTGCTGAGCGTGGCCGGGTCGAGCCCGTGGACGACGATGACCGCGGTGCCGGCCCGCACGGACGCGAGGGTCTTCGCGTCCAGGCTGATCGTGCGGCTGTAGTCGAATGAGGCACCGGAGGGAGCAACGGTCAACGTCGTACCCGCGGCCGGGCTGGAGTCACCCGAAGTCGACAGAGTCGTACCGATGGGCCCGTAAGAGGGCCCGCCCTCGGTCGTCGAGATGACGCCGTCGGCGTTCTTGTCGGCCGACGTGGTCGGGCACTCGCCCTTGGCGCCGATGTGGATGTGCTGCACGTGCGGGTATGGCTTGCCCCCGAAGGACGCGGCCAGGCCGCTCACGTGCTCGGTGATCGTCGCGCTCGAACCGTTCAGCGAGACCATCACAGTGCCCGATCCCGACGAATGGTTCAGCGCTCCCAGATTGGCCTGGTAGGACGTCCCAGCGGCAGCCGAGGCCGCCGGCAAGGCCATGGTCAGCGCGCCCATAGTGGCGATGGGTGCGACCAGCAGTAGAGCTTTCTTCATACCGTTCCTCCGAGACTTGGGCCGGAACCAAGCCGGCGATGGGTGACGTACAACGGTGGTTCGGATCACACGTCCGGATCGGATTGGTTTGCCAGCAATAAGCCGGCAAGTGCGGTCACCGTCGCCAGACCTTCAGCCACCGCGGTGACCGTCTTCTTGGTGAACCACAGCGGCTCGTACATCGACGGAATCGGTCCGAACGCCGGAACGTGCACGTAGCGGTACAACAGCACCGCGCCGAACGCGCTGGCCGCCACCAGGAACGCCGCGGCGAAGGCGATCCGCGTGCCCCGGATCAGGACAAACAGTCCGATAACGATCGCCGCCGCCGCCTCGATCCGGAACAGGTTGCCCTGTCCGATGCCGCCCGGGGCGGCCAGCTGGTAGTTCGAGGCGAGCTGGAGGTGAATCACTGCATCCACCCCCAAAGCGGCCGCGGTAAGGAGCCGCAGCCCGAGCTGGACTTCGCGCGCGAACTTAACTCCGCGCGCCGCCGTCCGCCCGCGGCTGGCCGTCATTTGACGACCAGCACGCCGTGCATGTTGGAGTGGAACGTGCAGTGGAACGGGTAGCTGCCCGGCTTCGTCGGGGCGGTGAACGTGCTGGTCTGCCCGGCACTGACCTGCTTGTCGAAGGCCTTGGCGCTGTCGGCAGTCACCGTGTGGTTCTCACTGTCCATGTTCATGACGCTCACCGTGGCCCCGGGACTCACCGAGGCCGGAGTCGTGTACTTGAAGTTCATGATCATGATCTCGGCTTTCGCTACTGGCTTCGCCGACGAAGCCGACGATGACGTCCCCGCCGGCGCAGACGTCGCCGCCGAGGACACGGCCGAGGATGCGGAGCCGCCGCCGGCGCTGCCGGTCGACTTGCTACCTGACGAACCGCAGGCCGCGATCGTGCCCAGTGCCACCACGCCTACGGAAAGGCCAAGACCGATACGTCTGAGCGAGCCTGGACGGGAACGGGGGGAGTCGGACTCCCGGTCTAGCTGGCTGCGGGGATTCGATTCCGCCACGATGGCCTCCTGAACACGCGTGCGGTCGCCGTGTGGGCGCCGTCACCACTAGTTCGCTCGCCAGGCCAAGATCGGATGGGACTTACCCGGCGGTGGCGGCCTCACCTGCCCTCGGGTGAGCATGGAACAGCGCTCCATCACCGGCCGGCGGGTTCAGCGCATGGTGGGCACAGGTCACCGGCGACGACGCTCGATCGTGTGGGCATCACTCCCATGTGCCGCGGACAGCTCGGTTACCGCATACACGTCAGCGTGGGCGGTACACGTCGCGTCGATGGTCGCTGCGCAGCACGATGACCTCGGGTGGTTCGTCGCGCAACCGGTAGAGCACTCGGTAGGTACCCGCGTCGTGCCGCCCAGATGCCGCTGAGTTCACCTCGCAGCGGCTTGCCGACCCGGCGGTGGCTCGGTGATGAGAGTGGTGGCGAGGAAGTCGATCACCGCGGCGGCGGCGGCTCCAGGGAGTCGCTCGGTGAGCGCACGTTGCGTCGCTGGGGTGAGGACCAGGCCGTACTCACCACGGTCGCTCACCGAGCGGGACTGCGCACCGCATCGACGCCGCGGATGACGTCGCCGCGGGCGTAGGCGGCGTGGCCTCACGGATGTCGGCCAGCGCTTCGGGGTCGCTGAGGACGGCGATCGTCTCCTCGAGCTGGGCGAGATCCTCGGTGCTGATAACGACGGCGGCATCGTGGCCGTTGCGGGTGATGATGACGCGCTCGTGCTGGCGCTCGACGCGGTCGACGACCTCGGAGAGGTGGTCGCGCATTAACGCAGTGGCTCGGCAGTCGTCATGGCCACAATTGTGGCCCCGATTGTCGTCCTATCCAGGTCGTGGCTTCAGTCTTGTCGTGGCCCCTTCGGAGGTCGCCGTCAAATGTCTACGCCAAACCCGTGTCACGCTTGCCAGCGAGATCTTCATAGGTGCCCGCGACCCGGCAGAACAGGGCCTTCCGTGAGTGGAGACGAGGGGAATCGAACCCCTAACCCCCGCCTTGCAAAGGCGGTGCTCTGCCAATTGAGCTACGTCCCCGGGACCGGCACAGCGCATGCGCTCCGTGCGACGCCACCAGGCTAACGGCCGCCGGGTGTCCGTCAGCCCCTGACTTCGGCAATCCTCATACTGGCGATGAGCTCGAACCCGATTTCGGCAGGACTATGACTGCGCCCTTGAGCTGGGCCATCGGCCATCAGCGCAGGCGTTGAATGGCCCGACCGTCAGTTCACGGTCGGCGGCTTGACCGCCTCGCGCCACAGCTCGGACGATTCCTGCTTCGCGGTCGCCTTACGGCTCGACAGCAGCTTGGCCACGCCCGCTGCTGCTGCGGCTAGGACCAGGATCTTCTTCACGCGGCACCCCTCACGGTGGACGGTCTTGCGCCGAGAGTGGGCCTGGGAGGACTTGAACCTCCGGCCTCATCCTTATCAGGGATGCGCTCTAACCGGCTGAGCTACAGGCCCGCGGACGCCCACACGACTCTACCGGCCGGCCACAGACCGACCAAACCCTTGACGGGAGTCGCGGTTCAGATTTCCCGCTCGGCCAACGTGACCTCGATCCCACCGACGAGGTCGGCGCAGAGGTTGTAGACGACCGAGCCGATCGTCGAAAGGGCGATGAACAACACGATGTTGACCAGACCGATTAGGAACGCACCACCGAAGACGATGCTGGGGCTCACCACGTCCTTGGATGTGGTGTCGTTGATCTTGGCCACGGTGTCGTTGACCCGGGTGAAGACGCCCATCAGGTCCAACAGGCCGTATAGGACGCCGACCATGATCAGCCAGACGAAGAACAGCGCGATGGCCAACACACAGGAGAATTTCAGCACCGACCACACATTGAGGTGCCGTAACTGCAGCCGCGCCCGCCGTGGTACCCGCTCGTTCTTGGGGCGCCGGGCGCCCGAACTGGTGCTGGTCGCGGCCCTGGCCGTGGAAGCGCTGGAAACGTTGGTGGCTGTGGCGGAGCCGGAAAGGCCGCTGGCTGCGACGGGGGGTGGGGCCGTCGTTGGGGCCTCGCTGCGTAGGGCGCCAGCGGGCGCGGCAGACGTACGCACCCCCGGCGCCACGCCTCCAGTCGCACGTCCGCCCGGGGCGGCCACCGCCGGGGTAGGCACCGCCGACGCAGGCACCGCGGCACTAGGCACGACGGAGGTTGTCGTCGAGCCTGACCCCGCGTCAGGAGCCGCCACTTCGGGCGCTCCGACCGCCGGCACGGTCGTGGTCGGTTGGGACGCCGCGAGCGCGTGGTACTGATCGACGTCACTGGCCGCACCGCCAGATCTACGGCCGAGCCCAGTCGCCCGCTGGTCACGGTTGACGTAGGGATCGTCCGCACTGCCGACCACCGGCAGGGTAGTGGTGGTGTCGGAACTCGACGCAACGCCGTCGCGAGCGCCATCAGCCCGGGACGGCCCGGGGCCCGAACCGGCGGCTCCGACCTGCCCGGGGCCCGACCCGCCGGGTCCCGGGCCGGTCGGACCGAAGCCATTGCCCGCAGCACCGGCCGCTGCCGCGTTGCGGTTTGCGGCACCGACCACCGGATGCTGATCAGTGGGCGCCTCGGCGTCCGTTGGCTGCGCCGGCGCCTCAGCGCGCCAGGGTGAGCTCGGATCCTCGACCGCCGCTGCGGTGGCCCGTGCGTGGCCCGGGGCGTCTCGGTCGGCCTCGCTCATCGGCCGGTCCTGGGTCGGTACGGGTCACGTCGTTCGCTCATGTCGGCGCTTACTCCTGCTCCTCGGGCTCGTCCGCGTTGCGCGCGACGGCCACCACGGTGACGCCGTCCGGCAGGTTCATCAGCCGCACGCCCATCGTCTGCCGCTGCGCCCGACGGACCTCGCCGGCGCTGGTGCGGATCACGCCACCGTTGGAGGTGATGGCGTAGACCTCGTCGTCGGGCCGGACGGCCACGGCGCCGACCAACCCACCTCGGGTCGACACGATACGCGCCGTGAGGACCCCCTTCCCGCCCCGACCCTGTACCGGGTACTCCAAAACGGGGGTCCGCTTCGCGAAGCCACCCTCGGTGGCGATCAGGATCTCGACGTCATCGGCCAGCACCAACATCGCCAGCAGCTCGTCGCCGCGCCCGAAACGCATCCCGATCACCCCGGACGTCGAACGTCCCATCGGCCGTAGCGATTCGTCATCGGCGGTGAATCGGATCGACTGGGCGCGCCGGCTGATCAGCAGTAGATCGTCGGCGGAGGAGATCAGGGCGGCCGAGATCAGCTCGTCGTCCTCACGCAGGTTGATCGCTTGGATACCGCCAGTGCGATTGGAGTCGTAGGCGGTCAGCTCAGTCTTCTTCACCAGGCCGTTCTTGGTCGCCAGCACCAGGTACGGGGCGACCGAGTAGTCGGCCAGCGCCATGACGCCGGCGATCCTCTCATCCGGCTGGAACGCCAGCAGGTTGGCCACATGCTGTCCGCGGGCGTTGCGGTTGGCCTCGGGCAGTTCGTAGGCCTTGACCCGATACACCCGTCCCTTGTTGGTGAAGAAAAGGATCCAGTGGTGGGTGGTGGTGACGAAGAAGTGGTCGACGATGTCGTCGACCTTCAGCTGCGCTCCCTGCACGCCTTTACCGCCGCGGCGCTGCGCCCGGTAGAGATCGGTCTTGGTCCGCTTGGCGTAGCCGGTGCGGGTGATGGTGACGACGACGTCTTCCTGGGCGATCAGGTCTTCCATCGACATGTCACCGTCGAAGCCGACGATTTGGGTGCGTCGCTCGTCGCCGAACTTGTCGACGATCTCGCCGAGCTCCTCGCCGATGATGGCGCGCTGGCGCCCTGGCTTGGCCAGGATGTCCTTGTAGTCCGCGATCTCGGCCTGGATCTCGTCGTGTTCGTCAATGATGCGCTGGCGTTCCAGCGCGGCCAACCGGCGCAGCTGCAGATCGAGGATCGAGGTGGCCTGGATCTCGTCGATCTCCAGCAACGTCATCAGCCCGGTGCGGGCCTCGTCCGCCGAGGCCGAACCCCGGATCAACGCGATGACCGCATCGAGCTGGTCGAGGGCCTTGAGCAACCCCCGCAGGATGTGGATGCGCTCCTCGGCCTTGCGCAGCAGGTACTGCGTGCGGCGGACGATGACCTCCACCTGGTGCTCGACGTAGTAGGAGATGACCTGATCGAGGCGCAACGTGCGAGGTACGCCGTCGACGATGGCCAGCATGTTCACGCCGAAGGTGGTCTGCAGCTGGGTGTGCTTGTAGAGGTTGTTGAGCACGACCTTGGCCACCGCGTCACGCTTGAGGATGATGACGATCTGCATCCCGTTGCGGTCGCTGGAGTGGTCCTCGATGCCCGAGATACCAGTGACCTTGCCGTCGCGGGCCAACTCGGCGATGGTCTCGACCAG